>NZ_JAQECM010000005.1:0-68652 GCF_027669965.1 Candidatus Collinsella stercoripullorum
GATGCCGGGGCCGACCCCGCCGGAGCCGCGGGCGACGCGGACGCATCCGTCCCGGGAGCCGCCGGGGAGCAGGAGGCGCACGAAGGGCCGGTCGCCGAGAAGGTTCCCGACAACCTGCCGTGGCGCGACTGGAGCTTCGACGAGCCGACCGGCACCTGCGATGCCCGCGTGCTCATCATCGGGGACTCGGTCACCGAGGGCGCCTCGGGCACCCTGCGGGCGATGCTGCCCGAGGCGACGGTCGACGGCCAGGTGAGCCGCCAGCTCTACACCGGACCCGAGGTGTACGCCGGCCATGAGGCCGACGGCACCGACGGTGACGCCGTGGTGGTCGCCCTCGGCGGCAACAGCCTCATCCGCGACGAATCGCAGGTCCAGGATGTCATCGACATGGTGGGGGGCAAGCCGCTCTACTTCGTCACGATCCGCAGCCCCTACCCCCTTCAGGACATCAACAACGAGATCCTGCGGCGCTACGCGTCCCAGAACGCAAACGTCGGCATCATCGACTGGTGCGGGGCGAGCGAGGGGCACAGCGAGTACCTGGTGGACGACGGCGTCCATCTGACCGATGCGGGCTGCCAGGCGTTCGCGCAGCTCATCCGCCAGGCGCTCTGCGGGAGCTGAGCCGCCGCGGCGCGCGGATGAGGGCGCGCCGCCAGCCGACGGGGAGCCGGGCCTGTCCCGGAGGCCCGCAGCGGGCAGGCCCGGCCCCGCCCCGGAGACCCTTCGACCTGGGCCGTCGGACGCCGCAGCGGGCGGGACGCCGAGACGCCGCCCGCCCCCCCTTCCGCTACCCGCGCCAGCGGGCGAGCAGCGCGTAGAGCTCCTGCGGTCGGGGCAGGGCGAGCCCGCAGGCCGCCTCCCCGTGCTCCGAGACCGCCTCCCAGCCGCCCTCGTCCAGACGCCCGAACACGGCGCGCACCGCCTCGGCGGCGGTATGCGACCCGTCGAGCAGGCCCAGATGGGCCGCCGTCCGCATCATCTGGGCGAGCGCCGCGGTCTGCTCCGGGTCGACCAGCTGCTCCACGAGCCGCAGGTCCGCCGACCCTCCGCCCACCTCGACGGCGTCGAGCCCGTGGGAGCGGGCGCGGACCCGCTGCTCGCGGCCGTCCCGGGCGGTCCGGCCGCCGCGCCCCCGCCCCCGCCGCTCGGCCACGCCCCAAGTCAGCCGCCTCCCCGGCCCCGGCTCGGAGAAGCGCGGGGCCCGCGGCGTCTCGGGCGCGCCGAGCTCGCGGCAGACCGCGCGGACGCGGTCGGTGATGTCGCGCGCCTCGTAGCGGTCCATCTGCACGACCGCGTCGGCGACCGAGAAGAACGCGCCCGAGCTGCCAGCCACGATCACGCAGCTCACCCCCGCGCGCTCCCACAGGTCGCGCACGCGCTCCACAAAGGGGGTGATGGGCTCGTCCCCGCCCGACACGACCGCCTCCATGAGGGCGTCGCGCACCATGAAGTTCGTCGCGGAGGTGTCCTCGTCGACCAGCAGCACGCGCGAGCCCGCATCGAGCGCCTCCACGACGGCAGCCGCCTGGGACGTGCTGCCGCTGGCGTCGGCGGTCGTGAAGCGCACGGTGTCGCGGCCGTCGGGCAGCTCGCCGATGAACAGGGAGATGTCCGTATCCCTGACCGGGCGGCCGTCCTCGGCGCGCAGCTTCACCGCCGCGGCGTCGGTGACGACGAGCTCGCGGCCGTCGCCCGCCACGTGGTCGTAGACCCCTTCCTGCAGCGCCCGCAGCAGGGTCGATTTGCCGTGGTAGCCCCCTCCCACGATGAGCGTGATCCCGCGGCGCACGCCCATGCCGGGGGTGGGGCCGCGATGCGGCAGGTCGAGCACCACGCGCATGCTCTCCGGGGAGGTGAACGGGCGCGCGCCCTCCATCGGGCGCGAGGACACGCCGCTCTCGCGCGGGAGCACCGAGCCGTCCGCCACGAACGCCACGAGCCCCCGCCGCACGAGCTCCTCGCGGACGAACCGCCGGTCGTCGGCGAGGTCCGCGGCGGCGCGCGCCTCGCGCCCCACGCGCGGCGTGCAGACGAGCGCCTCCTCCGCGCACGAGGGGATGAGGTCGAGCAGCATCCGCGCGGCGGCGCGCCCGTCGACCGTGCGGCCGTGCGCCGGCAGACCCGCCTCGAGGCGCAGCGTCACCGACCCGTCCGCCCCCACGGAGCACGCGGAGCGCGGCAGGACCTCGGGGCCGGGGCGGCTCGTGGCGATCAGCCCGCTCTTCCCCGAGCCGCCCACCGCGAAGCTCACCCGCGCGGCGGCGCGCGCGAAGCGGCGCACGAGCAGGTCCTCGAGGGCGACCCTCCGATGCGGGGCGTCGAACAGCTCCCCGGGGAACCCGGCCCGTGCGGCGGGAAGCATGACGGACACCTGGGACGGGGCGGCGAAGGGGTCGCCCTGCACGTGGTCCACGGACAGCTCGAGGCCGCCCAGGTCGTAGACGCCCCTCAGGCTCTTGTAGGCCGGGTACCCCCGCCTGTCGATCGCACGAAGCCGTTCGGCAAGATCGCGCTCGGTCCTCATCGTCCGCTCCCCTCTCTCGCAAGGCGCCCGCCCGACCTCGCCGGCGCGGGACGCTTACAGGGTACGCGATTGCCCGCGGCCGCGGGAAGCCCGCCGCGGGGTGCGTGATTGCGGTGCCGTCGGGCCGCCCTGCCTTCGGCTCCCGCGCCGGACTGCTATGATTGAGCCGTTTGACAAGCGCGGCGCATCGCGCCGGAAACGAGAGGAACCGTACCCTCATGGACCGCACCAAGATCGCCCAGCTCTACGCGGACGCCGAGTCGCTCGGCGGGCAGACCGTGACCGTCGCCGGATGGGTCAAGTCCGTCCGCGACATGAAGAACTTCGGCTTCGTCACGCTGAACGACGGCAGCTGCTTCCGCGACCTGCAGATCGTCATGAACCGCGACAGCCTCGCCAACTACGACGAGATCGCGCACCAGAACGTCTCGGCCGCCCTCGTGGCGACGGGCACCGTGAAGCTCACCCCGGACGCGCCGCAGCCCTTCGAGCTCACCGCCGAGACCATCGAGGTCGAGGGCCCCTCCGCCCCCGACTACCCGCTGCAGAAGAAGCGCGCCACCGTCGAGTTCCTGCGCACCCAGCAGCATCTGCGCCCGCGCACGAACCTGTTCCGCGCCGTCTTCCGCATCCGCTCCGTGGCGGCCGCCGCCATCCACCGCTTCTTCCAGGACCGCGGTTTCGTGTACGTGAACACGCCCATCATCACCACCTCGGACTGCGAGGGCGCCGGCGAGATGTTCCGCGTCACGACCTTCGACCCGGCCGCGGCGCCGCTGACCGAGTCCGGAGAGGTCGACTGGAGCCGCGACTTCTTCGGCAAGGCCGCCTCGCTCACCGTGTCCGGCCAGCTCAACGCCGAGAACTTCGCCATGGCCTTCGGCGACGTCTACACCTTCGGCCCCACCTTCCGCGCCGAGAACTCCAACACCACGCGCCACGCCGCCGAGTTCTGGATGATCGAGCCCGAGATTGCCTTCGCCGACCTGGCCGACGACATGGACCTCGCCGAGGCCATGCTCAAGTACGTCATCGACGACGTCATGACCCGCTGCCCCGACGAGCTCGGCATGCTCAACAAGTTCGTGGACAAGGGCCTCATCGCACGACTCACCCACGTGGCGACCTCCGACTTCGCCCGCGTGACCTACACGGAGGCCATCGAGATCCTCGAGGCGGCGGTCGCGGCCGGGCATGCATTCGAGTATCCCGTCTCCTGGGGCATCGACCTGCAGACCGAGCACGAGCGCTTCCTCACGGAGGAGCATTTCAAGTGCCCGACCTTCGTGACCGACTACCCCGCCGAGATCAAGGCCTTCTACATGCGCCTGAACGACGACGGTAAGACCGTCGCCGCCGCCGACTGCCTGGTCCCGGGCATCGGCGAGATCATCGGCGGTTCGCAGCGCGAGGAGCGCCTCGACGTGCTGGAGCGCCGCATCGCCGAGCTCGGCATGGACGCGGACCAGTACCGGTACTACCTGGACCTCCGTCGCTTCGGGACCTGCAAGCACGCGGGCTTCGGCCTGGGCTTCGAGCGCCTGGTCATGTACCTCACCGGCGTGGGCAACATCCGCGACGTCATCCCGCACCCGCGCACCGTGGGCAACGCCGAGTTCTAAGAGGCGCCGCCCGGTCCTGCGCGGGCGGCATCGCGGCACCCGCCCGCGACGCCGCCGCATCGCGCGGGGCACCGGCCCGCAGGGGCATCCTCGCATCCGATCGGCCGCCGATCCGCTTCGAACGCCCGCCGGAAGGCCGCCCGCGGCCCCGGCGGGCGTTCGCGTTCGCCCTCAAGGCAGAAAAGAGCCGTTTGGGGGAGGGTCGCCTGCGTCGGTGTCCCCATCGGGCTGTCCGCTCTAGCCGTATCGTCCGTCATGACCCCTTTTGATGCGCCAAAAACGCGGCGGTTATGCGCAGAGGAAGCCGGCTCCCGGCCCCAGATGCCCGAAGCCACGGCGCCTCCGGGGCCGAAGGGCCCCGAGCCCGCCGTCGGACCCGATGGGCCCTCCCCCAAACACCGAAAACGCGCCAGGATCCCGTGCACGAACCTATCGACAGCTCCCCGCCCGGCTCGGAGCGGCCCTCCCGGTTCGGAAAACGGCCTTACACCACTTCTCGGGACGCGAAACCTTTTCGGTACGCGATGGCCCGAAAGCCCGGTCGGCAGGAGAACGGCCGCCAAAGGGAACCCGCCCGCGGAAGCGGGCCCTCCGCAACTCAACGAGTGACGCGAAGCGCACCGAACGGCCGTGCCAGCACGACCCCCGCCCGCGGGAAATCGGCGGGCGGACCCGGAAGGCCTTTCGCCGACGGCAAGGTTAACAGTCGGTATCAACCCCGGTCGGCGCGGCCGCCTGAGTATCATTGATTCTTACCCGCGCGCACGCAGCGATGCGGCGCCGCGCACGCCTCGCGGGCGCGGCGGTGCGGCGCGGGTTCGTGTAGGGGGACCGCATCGACACTGAAAGAGGTCGCACATGACTATCATCGACCGTCCCGTTTCCCGACGCGCCGCTGCCCTCGGCGCGCTGGCCGCGGCGGGCTCCGTGTTCCTCGCAGGCTGCAGCGACGACGCGGCGGACTCGGGCTCGTCCTCGAACGGCGCATCGGGTGACGGCACGACCTACAAGATCGGCGTGCTTCAGCTCACCGAGCACGGCGCGCTCGACCAGACCAACGAGGGCTTCGTCGCCGCGCTCGACGAGTCCGGCATCTCCTACGAGATCGACCAGCAGAACGCCCAGAACGACCAGTCCGCCTGCCAGACCATCGCGAGCAAGCTCGTGAACGATGGCGACGACCTGATCTTCGCCATCGGCACCCCGGCCGCGCAGGCCGTCGCCGGGGCGACGAGCGACATCCCCATCGTGGGCTCGGCCATCACCGACTATGCGGAGAGCGGTCTCGTCGAATCCAACGACGCCCCCGGCGGCAACGTGACCGGCAGCTCCGACCTCACCCCCGTCGCCGACCAGATCGACCTGCTGCAGCAGCTGCTCCCCGACGCCGGGAGCGTCGGCATCCTGTACTGCTCCGCCGAGTCCAACTCCGAGGTCCAGGTGTCGCTCGCCGAGGAGACCCTCGACGGCGCCGGCCTGGCCCACGAGCGCTACTCCGTGTCGAGCTCCAACGAGATCCAGCAGATGATCGAGTCCATGGTCGGCAAGGTCGACGCCATCTACGCGCCCACCGACAACACCATCGCCGCCGGCATGGCGACGGTGTCCATGGTCGCCAACGAGAACGGGCTGCCCGTCATCGTCGGCTGCGACACCATGGTCGAGGACGGCGGCCTGGCCTCCTACAGCATCAACTACTACGACCTCGGGTACAAGGCGGGCGAGATGGCCCTCCGGATCCTGACCGAGGGCGCCGAGCCCGCGGACATGCCGATCGAGTACCTGTCGAGCGACGAGTGCCAGCTCATCGTGAACCAGGCGACCGCCGATGCGCTCGGCGTCGACGTCTCGGGTCTCGAGGGCGCCGAGATCGTCTAGCGGGCCGCGCGCCGGAGGGCGCCGACGGACCGCGGGCATCAGCCCGAACCACGTACCGACCAAGCTAAGGAGCACAGCTATGGACCGCACCACCCTCTCCCGCCGCTCGTTCACCAAGGGCCTCGCCGGCGTCGGCGCCGTCGCGCTCGCAGGCCTCGCCGGCTGCGGCGGCGAGGCCGCCTCGGGTTCCACCGGCGGCGCCTCCGGCACCACCTACAAGATCGGCGTGCTGCAGCTCACCGAGCACACCGCGCTCGACGCCGCCAACGACGGCTTCGTGAAGGCGCTCGACGACTCCGGCATCTCCTACGACATCGACCAGCAGAACGCCCAGAACGACCAGTCGGCCTGCCAGACCATCGCCAGCACGCTCGTCAACAACGGCTGCGACCTGATCCTGGCCATCGCCACGCCCGCCGCGCAGGCCGTCGCCGGCGCCACGAGCGACATCCCCATCGTCGGCACCGCCATCACCGACTTCGCGGCGAGCGGCCTGGTCGAGGACAACGACGCCCCGGGCGGCAACCTCACCGGCACCTCGGACATGAACCCCGTCGCCGACCAGATCGCCCTGCTGCAGCAGCTGCTCCCCGACGCCCAGACCGTCGGCCTGCTCTACTGCACCGCCGAGTCCAACTCCGACATCCAGGTGTCGCTCGCCGAGGAGGCCCTCGACGGCGCCGGGATCGGGCACGAGCGCTTCACCGTGTCGAGCTCCAACGAGATCCAGCAGGTCGTGGAGTCCATGGTGGGCAAGGTCGACGCCATCTACACCCCCACCGACAACACCATCGCCGCCGGCATGACCACCGTCGCCATGGTCGCCAACGAGAACGGCCTGCCCACCATCTGCGGCGAGGTCGGCATGGTCGAGAACGGCGGCCTCGCGTCGGTCTCCATCAACTACGAGGAGCTCGGCTACCGCGCGGGCGAGATGGCCGTCCAGATCCTGACCGAGGGCGCCGACCCCGCCGAGATGCCCATCGAGACCATGTCCGCCGATGAGTGCGACCTCGTCTACAACCAGCAGACGGCCGATTCGCTGGGCGTCGACGTCTCCGCGCTCGCCGACGAGGGCGGGCAGGACGTGTCCGCCTAGCACGGCCCCGCATCGGGCGGCCCTGCGGGCGATGCGTTTCGAATGCATTTCGCATGTGCCCGCTACCATGTGCGCGCACCCGCGCCGTGGTACACTGTCCGCTGCATATGTAGCATCGTTGGTACGATGAACCCCGGCAGGTCTCGCGCCTGGCGGGGTTCATTTGGCTCGATTTGAAGGAGGAGACGACATGGGGCTCGCCATGCTCGGTGCCGTATCCCAGGGCATCCTCTGGGGCATCATGGTCCTCGGCGTGTTCATCACCTATAAGCTGCTCGACATCGCCGACCTCACGGTCGACGGGAGCTTCGCGCTCGGCGGCAGCGTCTGCGCGGTGCTCGTGGTGGGAGGTGTGGACCCGCTCGTCGCGATCCTCGCCGCCATGGTCGCCGGCATGGTCGCCGGCGCGGTCACGGGCTTCCTGCACACGGTCTTCGAGATCCCGGCCATCCTCGCCGGCATCCTCACGCAGATCGGCCTGTGGTCCATCAACCTGCGCATCATGGGCAAGTCCAACACGCCCCTGCTGCAGAACGACACGATCTTCTCGCGCGTCACGGACCTCACCGGCCTGTCCACCAACGTGGGCTCCATCATCGTCGGGCTGGTCGTGGCCGTCGTGATCATCGCCGCGCTGTACTGGTTCTTCGGCACCGAGATCGGCTCGGCCTGCCGCGCCACCGGCAACAACGAGGCCATGGTGCGCGCCCTCGGCGTCAACACCAAGGTCACCAAGATGATCGCCCTCGTGCTCTCCAACGGCCTCGTCGGCCTGTCCGGCGGCCTGATCTGCGAGAGCCAGAAGTACGCGGACATCGGCATGGGCACCGGCGCGATCGTCATCGGCCTCGCCGCCATCGTGATCGGCGAGGTGCTGTGGCGCATCCTGCCCGGCGCCAAGCTCCATTCCTTCGGCGGCCGCCTCACCTCCGCCGTCGTGGGCTCGGTCGTGTACTTCCTCATCCGCGCCATCGTCCTGCAGCTCGGCATGGACGCCAACGACATGAAGCTGCTGTCCGCCATCATCGTGGCGCTCGCCCTGTGCATCCCCGTCGTGTGGGAGAAGCACCAGCTCAAGCGGTCCTACACCCGTGCCGCCCGTCCCGAAGGGGGGCGATAGCCCATGCTGAAGGTGCAAAACGTCTGCAAGACCTTCAACGCCGGGACCATCAACGAGAAGCGCGCCTTGGTCAACGTCGACCTGCATCTCGCCCCCGGCGACTTCGTGACCGTGATCGGCGGCAACGGCGCCGGCAAATCGACCCTCATGAACATGATCGCCGGCGTGTACCCCATCGACTCGGGCGTCATCGAGCTCGACGGGCGCGACATCTCGCTGCTCTCCGAGCCCGCACGCGCCAAGTACCTGGGCCGCGTGTTCCAGGACCCGATGATGGGCACCGCCGCCGACATGCAGATCATCGAGAACCTCGCCATGGCGAAGCGCCGCGGGAAGCGCCGCACCCTCGCCTGGGGCGTCACGCGCGCCGAGCGCGACGAGTACACCGAGCGCCTGCGCGAGCTGGGGCTCGGCCTCGAGAAGCGCCTCACCACCAAGGTGGGCCTTCTGTCCGGCGGCCAGCGCCAGGCCCTCACCCTGCTCATGGCCACGCTCACCGAGCCCAAGCTGCTGCTGCTCGACGAGCACACCGCGGCGCTCGACCCCAAGACCGCGTCCAAGGTGCTCGACCTCACCGAGAAGATCGTGGACGAGCGCCGTCTCACCACCCTCATGGTGACGCACAACATGAACGACGCCATCCGTCTGGGCAACCGCCTCATCATGATGCACGAGGGCCGCGTGATCTACGACGTGTCCGGCGCCGAGAAGCGCTCGCTCACCGTGGCCGACCTCCTGCAGAAGTTCGAGGAGGTCTCGGGCGGCGAGCTCGCCAACGACCGCATGCTGCTGAGCTGACGCCCGAGCCCGTGCGCCCCGCACTCCGAACGCGCCCGTCGGGATCCCCGGCGGGCGCGTTTTTCGATCCGTTGGAGGCGGGCCTGTATCCCGCCCGCCGTCCGCAGGGGCCTGCGGACGCGCCGCTCGTCTGGACCCCGCGCCATGCATGAGCCGGGTGCCGAACGGGGTATCATGACATGAGCCACCCGAGAGGAGCCCGTATGTTCGACGGCATCTTGAAAGCGATCTTCGAGTTCATCGCATATCCCGAAGTCCAGCGGGCGTTCTGGGCCACCGTGATCGCCGCGACGACGGTCGCGCTGTCCCAAGTCGCGGCCAAGGGCCTGCGCAAGCTCCTCAACCTCGATACCGTCCCCCTGCCCTCGGCGAGCATCATCATCAACATCGTGCGCGCCGTCATCTGGATCGGCGGCGGGAGCATCATCCTGGACGGCGTCTACGGGGTCAACACCAACGCGATCGTGGCCGCCCTCGGCGTCGGCGGCATCGCCGTCTCCCTCGGCTTCCAGGACACGCTGTCCAACCTCATCGGCGGCCTGCAGGTGACGTTCATGAAGATCGTCAAGCCGGGCGACAACATCGAGGTCGGCGCGGAGGCGGGCGTGGTGCAGGACATCACCTGGCGCCACACGACCATCAAGGACTCGCTCGGTCAGACCGTGATCGTGCCCAACTCGGTGATCTCCAAGAACGCGCTCGTGCATCTGCTGCCCGCCAACCGCGTGGCGGTGCCCTTCGCCGTGCAGCGGCTGCGCGAGGACGGCAGCGACATCGCGGTATCGCTCGATGCCTTCGCCGACGAGCTGGCCGCGGTCGCCCGGGACGCGGCGGCCGGGGTCTCCCCCGTCACCAGCGAGCCGAGCGTCTTCTTCTCCGAGGTCACCGAGTTCGGCATCAAGGGCAAGATCATCCTGCAGGTCGAGGACTCAGCCCAGACCTCCCGAGCCGCCGACGCCATCGTCCGCGCCATCGCCGGGCGCCTGAGGTAGGCGAGGAGGCGGGAGGGCCGGCGGCCGCAACGGCCGCCCCGTCTATCTGCTATAAGGCTTCCTGTATTACGTAAATGTTTTCCGAATCGATCAGAACCTCCACCGGCTTGTTATACAGCTTGTCGATTGAATCGAGGGCCTGCTGAAACACCAGCACATCGGACGACTTCGCTCTCCTGAGTTTTGCCATCAGACCCTCTGTGATATCTTCATTCAGTCTTCCAGCGCTTTTCCCGGCGCTGGAAATGGAATCGTCGATCTCAGTCGCCCCCAAGGGAGTGGAAGCGATAAGCCCGCCGAGGGCCTGCCCGACAGCGGAAACACCACCGAGAAGAATCGAATCGACGGCCCCTTTGGACTCCCGTTCTATTTCGTTATAGCATTCGCTGTATGTTTCACGATATTGAAGGGCGCGTTCCGAGATGCCCTTCGTGATTGTCGCTAAATACGCCCCATCATAATTGGCACTCAACAAAGGCTCCAGGAATGATGCGAATGCATAGAGATGAGTCGCAAGCTGGTAGTCTTTCAGCTGGTCAAGCACTTCGTCCAGCCGCTGATCTATCACCGCACGGATTTCAAGCGGACCCCGGCTGCCAAGCTTTCCGCTTATCTGCGCCCTCAGGTGCGCCGAATTCTTATCGGACTCCTGCTTGATGTCCAGCACCTTCATGTGAGCGTTCTTTAGCCACATGTCGTTGTTCCAGTTATACCGGTAGTCATTGAACAATCCCGTGAGGGTCTGCATATTACCAAGCAAAACCGCCTTATCCTTTTGGCGCAGATAATCGAACATCTCCTCTTGGGTCTCTTGGATGGCATCGAGCTTCCATGTGATCTGAGCAAGAGCAGCTGCCATGGCGAGGGATGTCGGATTGAAATACGCTGCGATATTCTGGACAGTACTTACTTGTTGAAATTGCGCCCATGCGGCACCCCCATCCATCGTACGCGCCGCGCTCGAAAAAAGACCGTTCTTTGCCTGCTTGAGCACCGCTCCGTTCGGGAGCACCGCCCGGTACAGCACATGCGTGCCGCTTGGTTGAAGCGCCGCATGAACGGCTTGGCTGACCTCGGAAAAGCCGATACCCAATGACGGTAGTAAATCGAGCGGAAGCTTGAGCGTATTCTCCTTTGACATTTCCACGTCCGCCATTAGGGGCTTCAGCTCGATTTGAGATACCTGCCGGGCAATTTGCCGCCGGGCATCACAGCAAGAATCGTCTCCAGTTCCCATCAAGCTCCTTACTCTCTTTCAGCTATACGCTCCACACGATTGGTAAGCACTCCTCGAAATATCCCGTATCGCATCCTCCCTAAGACAAGCACGAGCCATGTATACGATGCTATATGAGACCCCTACCCCGCGTCAGGAACCGGTGGCGGCGTAAGAGCAACGAGCTGCAACACGTCTGGAACGGCCTCCGCAAGTCCCCAGTCGGCCATCCCGGGCGTCCAGATATAGGTTTCCTTGACTACGCGCTTCTCAACGACAAGGCGAGCGAGCTCGACGATGGAAAACGGGCCGGCAACCTTGCCATCGAGCACCGCGTAGTAAACCGGCTGCCCACATTGGAAAGACTCGGGAGCTCGCTTCGTAGGGGTAAGCTGCCCGCCCTGTGGCATCTGTGCCGCTTGCAGGGAGTTATTCGCTCCAGGCACGCACATCTCCTGCAACATGGCATTCATCGATTGCGCCATCTGAGTTGCGACTCCCAAGCTCAGTCCGAATTCGACTAAGCGATCAATGGAATAGAAACTCGGCTCGCTCATATCGCATCCTCCTATGCGCTCGGCGGAACCGGCGGCATACCGGGCACCGTGCCCGTTGAGGACGTCAGCACCACGGCCAGCTCGTCGACATCCCCGGCCCGCCGCCACTCAGCCATACCCGGTTTCCAAACTAGGCTGGCATCCCCTAACGCACCCGTTTCAGCCATCTGCCGAAGCGCCATCATGTCGAACGGCCCCGTTGCGGCACCGTTTACAGCCAGATAGTATCCAGTCGTGGGAATCGGAGGTGGGACCTGCCCCGTTGCCGCAGCGACGGACCGGTCGCCACCCAAGGGCGCCCCTGGCTGACCGCCCAGACCTCCCATCATGCCGCCCATCATGCCGGCGATGTTTTGTCCGACCGCGCCACCGACCGCCATGCCGGCCATCATGGCAACGGGGTCGAACCCGCTTCCTCCACTCTCGCCAAGGCCTGTATTGCCCATCTGAGTCGCACCGCCCGATCCCATCTGCCCAAGAGCCTGGGCGCCGGCAACGCCGACCTCTGTCTGTTTCTCCACCTGGAACGCTGCGAAGTTCGCGCTTTCGGAAGCCAAACGCTGAGCACGCTGCGCCTCTTCGCGCTGCACGCGCAGGGTCTCCTCGAGGTTCTCCGCGTTGATGCGTTGCTGGTCCTGCAGATTCTTGATATTGACTTCTGTTTGAGCTTGCACGGTCCGGGCCTCGAGATCGCGCGTGACCGCCATGAGCTGTCGATAACCGTCGCTCGTCTTATCGAGTTCTATGGCGGAGATATCCACCCCCGAAACCTCGACCCCGAAATCCTGCGCAAGACGTGATGCGATCTCCGGCTCCACCTCGTCATGTATCTGCGCGATGCCCCGCTCGATCTGAACGAGGGGGATGCCCAGATCAGCGGGGGCGTTCGCCACCACACCCTTCACGTAGCGCGTCACCGCATCTCGAATCTGCCGCTGAAACCGCTCGAGATCGAACTCGTCCAAACGATGCAGTTTGATGAACTGCCGATAATCCTTGATGTGGAACGTAATGGTGCCGCGCACGGCCGTGGGTACGCCGAAATCGAGGAACCGCGGGTCGTAGACGTCGAAGAACGGTACGCCGAAACGGACCTGCACCACATGGGCGAGGTTGATGAAATAGACCTCCGCCTGGAAGGGAGTACCGCCCTCGTACGCAAGGCCCACGATGCTCGCCAGCACAGGCAGGTTCGCCGTCTTGACGACCTCGTCGTACGGACCCTCGATAAAGTCCTGATAGACACCGTTTCTTTGGTTATAGACGAACGCAGCGACCGACCCATCGCGCACACGAAGCGATGAACCCCAGCGGATGGCGTTCTCACGACGGTTGTTCCCGCGCTGCGACCCCGCCGGATGCCATTTCCAGATCAGATAATCCGGCTCATCGCAGCGAATCTCGTCCATGAACCCGCCAGAGCTTCTGCTAAAGGTAGACATACATTCTCCCGTCAGGAACTGGATAACGCCGAGTTAATTAGGCAGAGAACGATAATGATGGCAATCATGGCAATCCACAGGAGCGCAACACCCAGATATAGCCTGATTGCTCCCTTTCTTGCGTGCTCAATCCTCCCCGCCGTCTTTTCATACAACTCCGCTATCTCGGCAAAATCCTCATCGTGCTCTAAAACAATTTGAGCCTTTTGATACGCCTGTTCGAGCTTTGAGGCCCAAGCTCGAGAAAGCGCGACTTCGGAAGGGGGCAGTGTCCCGTACTTAACCTCGTTAAAAGCATCGGCATTGATATTCGATGCGGACACGATAATGAATTCGAGCAAATCCTCCTTGGTATTAGGAATGGGAAAGGACCTGATTAACGATGCCTTCCATTCATCCTCTTTGGATGGCTCTCGATTAAAGCGCTCCAGAAGCCCCTTCCTCCTGCCAGAAGAAGGATGGTTTTCAGCCGCCTGAAGTTGAAGCATCAAGCTGTTCAGGGAGCTAACACCCTGAACACCGCGAATCTCGGAACCGCATGACGGACAGAACGCGTCAAATGACTCAAGTATTTCCCCGCACACAGGGCACTTTACAATCACTCCCGCATAGCGGTTAACACGCTGTGACTGAACGGGCGCACCACATGAGGTGCAGAACGATGCACCGTCCATCAATCTTCCGCCGCAATTATTGCAATACGTCATTCTACGCAAACCTATCGTAATGAGATTGAAACCGGATCGAGTTCAAGCCATCCAGCGGTCGCGTTGTAATCGCCGACCTCAGCCGTGATGGTGATGTTGTCCCCCTCGTGCAATGCATCGCCATTCACCACGTTCATATCGCCAAATGAGACGTCGGTAAGGCGGAAGTTCAAATCACCAGACGCGCTTCCACGATCGCCCTTCAATATCAGCACATCCCAACGCGTGTCATAATCTTCGTGGTGCTGAAGGCTACCGACCCATCCATTAAATGTGATGGTCCTCCCCTTATATGCCGAGCTGAACCAACTGGCATCTGCGTCATTCTGATTGAGTAGCTTATTCAAGTCCGCTTCAGGAACGGGCTCTGCATCCGACGCGTCGCGCTCACCGGTGCCGCCCGAATAATATGTTATCTTTACCCCGGCATCAAAAGCGAAGGTATCATCTGCCGAGAAATCGCTATCCCCGAACAATCCTCCTATTCGCACCTGCGACACGGTATCCCTGGCACCGGATGCACTCGTGGCCGCCGTCGTCACATTGATGAATCCGGCCTTTTCGAACAAAGCGACGACTTCTGAATAGTTCATCCCCTCAAGTGCTGAAGACGCAGCCGGGGCATTGAGGTCGGAAAGAACGTGATAGGTGATAACAACCTCATCGTCGCTGAAGAATGCATCGTCACTGCTAAAGCCGTCAACTTCGGCAATCGTTACAGAGCCGACACGCCAGTTTCGCTCGCGTTGGCCGATACTCAGATCTCGCTGCTCCACCTCTCTGATATTGGTGAAGCCGGCATCCTTGAAAGCGCGATGGAGCTCATCGTGATAGTACGACTGCATCTCGTCTGAGGAGGTTGGAGGACATATGGTGTCGATGGCCTCGATTTCAACTTGCTGAGCGGTACACTTCACCTTGTATTTCAGCGCAACTTCGCCGTTTACGGCAAACCGGACGTTTCCGTCCACGCTCTCATCGCCCTTCTCGGCAACGCGAAGCGAATGCTCCCCCTCATCAAGCTCTAAGACGAATTCTTCGGTGGCCCCATGATCGAGTGACCCTCGAAGCTCATCATCCACATAAAGATCAAGGTCATACCTACTGAGAAAGAGGTTCTCTTCGCACTCGACTATCAGGGAGACGCTCCGTCCCCCCTTTCCCGACGCATCGGTCGTATCCGCCGCCCCGGATACGACTCCAGCGCTCTCGCTGCACCCCATTACCGAGAAAGCAAACAAGCAGCCCAGTACAGCAGCCAATACGCTTCTCACAACCTTATGAGCACAAACATCACTGCTCATGCCGCTCTCCTCCGTGCGCTAGCCCCGACATGCTCTCTATAGAGAGCCATTTCAAACTATACCGCACGTATGCTCGAAGCATGGATAACGTGCGCGAAAAGAGGAAGCTGGGATCCCGCATCCGGGAGCTCCGAGGCGAGCAGGGCATCTCGCAGCGGCAGCTCGCCCTGATGACGGGCATCAGCCGCTCCTATCTCTGGAAGATCGAGACGGGAGCGGCCGATGTCGGGGTCGACGTCCTCATCTGCATCGCGCATGCGCTCGACACGCAGGTGCGCGAGCTCATCGAGTTCTAGATGCCACCCGAATCGCACCTTTGCTACTGGGCGACCTCGGCGAGCTTTGCCGAAATCCGGGCCATCACCTCGGTGTAATACGCATAATCCGCCGGTGAGAGACTCTCTTCGTCGATCTTATCGAGCGAGTTCATCATATCTGAGTACTGAGACATCATGTCCGCATACCGAGCGAGCAGCTCGGGCGAACTGGAGTCAGCGTTGTACGCGTTCATGAATTCGACGTATTGGTCAAAGAATGCCTCATACTCGTCCATTGTTGCTTTGAAATCGGGAGACACCGATTCTGAACTTGTTGGCGCGCCCGCATCAGCGTCGGTCTCAACCTCGGCTTCCTGTCCGACGGGGGTATCGTTAGCCGCCCCTGCATTGGAGGCATCCACGCGCACAGTCATGGTGTTGTAGCCCCTATAGTCCAGGCTCAGGCTCACCCCGTTGGCGTTATCAGCTTGATAGAACGTATCGCCGCGGTTGTAATCCACATTAAAGCCAGCCTGGGAACAGGCGTCTACATATTGCGCAAATGCATCGGGACTCGTTCCCCCAACGTAGGCGAAGAAGAACGTCGAACTATCCGAATCTATGATTCCCTTTGCAGACTGCGGAGCAGGAACGAGTGATCCCGCTCCGCTCGTGGGCCAGGCGATCTCACTGAATTCAAGAGGCGCGTCCAGCGTTATCGTGAAGTCCTCACCTGAACTGTAGGAGGACAAATCGAGGAGATACCCTTCCTTGGAATACGCTCGATAGAAGTCCTCCGTGCTTCCCTCCGCATCAATGGTGAAGCCCATATCCTTGCATGACTCTATGTAGGCCTTGTATTCGGCGTCGGAGCATCGGTCGATACTCGCCCTCAACTGCTTCTCATTCATATCGATCGACTCGATTCTGCCTGGCGGTTCAGGCAGTTTCTCCGCGAGCCCGGTTGTCGGCCAGGCCTTCCCCGTGCCCAAAGCGCTGCACGCCATTTGCCTTATCACAAAAAACAGCACCACTGCCAGCACAACGATGCCGGCAACGAACTTCTTCGATAGGCCCTTACCGTTCTGTTCGCTCATATCGCAACTCCTTTTTTCGAGCGGAACGTCGAATTCCGAATAGTCCTTGTCGAGACATTTCCCAGCTTTCCGGGAAACCCCACCTTTCACCGCCCTCCTATCGTCACGTTCGCCCATCCGAACCGCTCGTGCAGGCAAGCACTGCCCGAGCGAGAAACTCAAATGAGCCCATACCGAAAACCAACTCGACGGGAACGCCGTTCTCAGACTCGCCGAGAAATGCCGCGAGGGCTCGAATCGCAAGATCTACCTGAGTATCGTTGGCGTCTTCGTCTGCAATCGCATGTGCGATATCCAATGCCAGCAACTTCGCCTCAACGGAATCGGACTCCGAATTGTCCCCAAGCAACCCGGCAAGCGAACTGGCCCAACCGTTTACGAGCGACTCGATGCCGTGCTCCCTCACTGCAGAAGGGGCATCGTCTCCACGGAGCACGCCGAGAAGCGCGACGACCAGACCTTGCAGGCCACGGCGCACGGACTCCCCATCTTCCTCCTTAGCATGCAGCTCAAGTACGGAAGCTCGCACCGCGCGCTCTGCGCTCTGCATCAAAGCGGCCTCCATCGCAACATAAAGGCGATCATCGACCGGTGCTTCCACCACGACCTCCAGATACTCGAGCGTTGCCAGCCTGTCATCGATTTCTGCCCGGCGCCGGCGCAACGTCGTCGCCTTGCGAAGTAGCGCACGACCGAATGATCCGTCATCCTCGAGCAGATCGAACACGGCGGGCTCGACCTCCCTGAGCGTAAAGCCCGCCTTGGTGAGCTGCCGTACGAGGTAGAACGCCAGCAGGTCGCCCTCATCGAAGCGCGAGTAGCCCGGCTTGGACACCGCCGGCCTCCAAAACCCCAGGCCGTCCCCCGCCGTGTTGGGATTGCACAGATCCTGGATCGTATGACGTGTGAGTCCCGTGAGCTGTTCCACCTGCGACCGTTTCCACATAGGCACCTCCCCCGCACCCCATGCTGTACCGCCCGGTTTCCGGGCGGCAAGGGCGGCGGGAGATCCCCCGACCGCACCGATGAGGGATGGCGCCGCGGCCGGCCGCGCCCGGAGGCGCCGCGTCCCCGCGCGAAGCAGATCCCGCTCCCGTTCCATCGCTCCTCCTTTCTGGAGATCCTCGGCACCGCCCTCTCGGCGAGCCCTTCCAGAAGAACGCTTGCGATTTTCGCGAGCCGGGCGCTTCGTTTCCTCAGCTGCCAACTGAATTCGGGCCCCTTTTCGCCGACCGCCCGGCGAACGGGAGGCCGGCGCACATGAGCGGGACGCCGTACCGCGTCGGGAGGCCGGCGCGCACGAGCAGGGCGCCGTACCGCGTCGGGAAACCGGCGCTCGCAGCCGGGATGCCGTGCCGTTACGGAAGGCCGGCGCGCACGGCAGGGCCGCCGCGCCCCGACGAAAAAACGGGGCCCCGCACCGTGTGCGAGACCCCGTCTCCGAGCGATCTGTCCCGATGCGGCTCTTCGCCGCACGACCGGCTACAGCCGTGCCACCACCGCATCTCCCATGGCGGCGGTGCCGAGCACGTGCTCCGCGGGCGTCGACCCGTCCGCGATGTCGCGCGTGCGCAGGCCGGCGTCGAGCACCGCGGTCACCGCGGCGCGCACCTCGTCGGCCGCCTCGCCCATGTCGAGGCTGTAGCGCAGCATCATCTCGACGGAGAGGATCTGCGCGAGCGGGTTGGCGATCCCCTGCCCGGCGATATCCGGCGCGCTGCCGTGGCTCGGCTCGTACAGCGCGACGCCGTCGCCCAGGCTCGCGCTCGCGAGCATGCCGAGCGAGCCGGTGATCTGAGCCGCCTCGTCGGAGAGGATGTCGCCGAACATGTTCTCGGTCACCACGACGTCGAAGTCCGCAGGGCGGTTGATGAGCTGCATGGCGGCGTTGTCCACGAGCACGTCCTCGAGCTCCACGTCCGCATAGTCGGCGTCGTGCACGCGGTGGACGACCTCGCGCCACATGCGGCTCGTCTCCAGCACGTTGGCCTTGTCCACGCTCGACACCTTGCCCCGGCGCCGGCGCGCCGCCTCGAACGCCTGGCGCGCGATGCGCTCGACCTCGTACTCGCGGTATTCGAGCGTGTCGTACGCGCGCTGCCCGGGCGCGCCGTCCGCGCCCGCGCCCGCCTCGTCGTAGAAGCGCTCGCGGCGGCCGAAGTACAGGCCGCCCGTGAGCTCGCGCACGATTATCATGTCCACGCCGTCGACGATCTCCGGGCGCAGGGTCGACGCCCCGGCGAGCGCCGAGAAGATCTGCACCGGGCGGAGGTTGGTGTAGAGCCCCAGCTCCTTGCGGATCTTGAGCAGCCCCTGCTCCGGGCGCGGGGCGGCGGGATCGGTGGTGTCCCACTTCGGGCCGCCCACCGCGGCGAGCAGCACGGCGTCCGCGGCGCGGGCCGCGTCGAGCGTCTCGTCGGGCAGGGGGTCGCCGGTCGCGTCGATCGCGCAGCCGCCGATCAGGGCGTCCTCGCAGGCGAACTCGACGCCGTGGCGCCGCCCGACGGCGTCGAGCACCTTCTTCCCCTCGGCGATGATCTCCGGCCCGATCCCGTCGCCGGGCAGGCAGCAGATGCGGTAGGTCTTCTTCACGTTGCAGCTCCAATCAAGCGAGCTCGGGCCCGCTGCGAACGGGTTGTCCAATGGCATGTGTCCTCCTTGCGGTTCGTCGGCCGCCCCGCGGGGTATCCCCACGGGGCGCCGCCCGTACGGGCTAGCGCCCCGATTCGGCGGCGAGCTTGCGCCGCGTGCGCTCGACGAGCCCCCCGGCCTCGATGATCTCGGCGATGAACGGCGGGAAGGGCTCGGCGGTGAACGTCTCGCCCGTATCCAGGTTCGCGATCGTGCCGGTATCGGTGTCGACCGCCACGCGCGCGCCGTCGGCGATGGCGTCGACCGCGGAGGGGCACTCCATGATGGGCAGGCCCACGTTGATCGCGTTGCGGTAGAAGATGCGCGCGAAGCTCTTGGCGATGACGCAGGACACGCCCGCCGCCTTGATGGCGACCGGCGCGTGCTCGCGCGACGATCCGCAGCCGAAGTTCTCCTCGGCGACGATGATGTCGCCGGGCTGGACGCGCTCGGCGAAGGTCGGGTCGATGTCCTCCATGGCATGCGCCGACAGGTGCGCATGGTCGGAGCTGTTGAGATAGCGCGCCGGGATGATGACGTCGGTATCGACGTCGCGCCCGTACCGGAAGACGGTTCCCTCGAAGTTCATGGTTAGGCTCCTTGCTGGATGGTCGCAGGTCTAGGTGCTCGGCGGCACGGCGCCCGCCCCGTCCGCGCGCCGGTCCGGCGGCGCGTCGCGGCGCGGGCGCGTCCCCGCCGCGGGCTAGAGGTCGGACGGGGCGGCGATATGGCCCGCCACGGCGCTCGCCGCCGCGACCGCCGGGCTCGCCAGGTACACCTCGGAGGTCGGGTCGCCCATGCGCCCCACGAAGTTGCGGTTCGTGGTGGACACGCAGCGCTCGCCCGCGGCGAGGATGCCCATGTACCCACCCAGGCAGGGGCCGCAGGTGGGCGTGGAGAACACGCAGCCGGCATCGATGAAGATGTCGGCGAGGCCCTCCGCCATGCACTGCTTGAACACCGCCTGCGTCGCGGGGATGACGATGCAGCGGACGTTCTCGTTCACCCGGCGGCCGGCGAGCACCTCCGCCGCGGCGCGCATGTCCTCGATGCGCCCGTTGGTGCAGCTGCCGATGACCGCCTGGTCCACGGCGATATGCGTGGACTCGCTCACCGGATGGGTGTTGGAGGGCAGGTGCGGCCAGGAGACGCAGGGCTTGATGTCCGCCGCGTCGATATGGATGACCTGCGCGTACTCGGCGTCCTCGTCGGCGTGGTACTCGACGTAGGGGCGCTGGCAGCGGTCCTTCAGCCACGCGCGCGCCACGTCGTCGACCTCCATGATGCCGGCCTTGCCGCCCGCCTCGATCGCCATGTTGGAGATGGTCATGCGACCCTCCATCGACAGGGAGCCGATGGTCGACCCGGCGAACTCCATGGCCTGGTACAGGGCCCCGTCGACGCCGATCAGGCCGATGATGTGCAGGATGATGTCCTTGGCGCTCGCCCCGTCGGCGAGCGCGCCGTCGATCTCGAAGCGGATGGTCGGCGGGACCTTGAACCAGGCGCGGCCCGTGGCGAGGCCCACGCCGGCGTCGGTGGAGCCCACGCCCGTGGAGAACGCGCCGAGCGCGCCGTAGGTGCAGGTGTGCGAGTCGGCGCCGATGATGAGGTCTCCGGGCACCACGGTGCCCGTCTCGGGCAGCAGCGCGTGCTCGATGCCCGCGCAGCCCTGCTCCCAGTAATGGGTGATCCGCTGCTCATGGGCGAAGTCGCGCATCTTCTTGGTCTGCTCGGCGCTCTTGATGTCCTTGTTGGGCGCGTAGTGGTCCGGCACGAGGCAGACGCGGTCGCGGTCGAAGACGCGCTCGGCTCCCAGCTCGTGGAAGACGTCGATGGCGATGGGCGCGGTGATGTCGTTGGCGAGCACGATGTCGAGGTCGCACTCGACGAGCTGCCCCGGGCGCACCTCCTCGAGCCCGGCATGGGCCGCCAGGATCTTCTCGGCAACAGTCATGGGTCGTGGCATAGCCGTCGTTCCTTTCCGTCTCTCTTCTCAGGGCCCCGCCGGTTCGCGCTTCGTTGATCCTCGGCCTTCGGCCTGCGGAATCGCTCAGCGCGAATCAGCGGAGCCGGCATTCACTATCCGTTCAATCACTCCGCCAGGCGCTGGGGCTTGCGGATGCTTCGTCCCGAGCCTTCCCGCAGCGCGAGGCGCGAGGGCCGGCGAGGGGCGAACATCCGCGAGCCCGGTCGGCCCCGCTACTCCGCGGCCTGCTCCCGCTGCTCGGAGATCAGGCGGTTCAGCGCGTTGATGTAGGCCTTCGTCGAGGACACGATGATGTCGTTGTCGCTCCCGCGTCCCGTGTAGACCTCGCCGTTCGCAGCGGTCACGCGCACCGTGACCTCGCCCATCGCGTCGATGCCGCGCGTGATGGCCTTGATGGCGAACTCGGAGAGGTCGTTCTCGACGCGCACGATCTCGTCGACCGCCTTGTAGGCCGCATCCACCGGGCCGGTGCCGTAGGTCGCCACGGTGTGCTCCCCGCCGTCCTCGTCCACCAGGGTGAGGGTCGCGGTCGGCGTGAGCGGGAAGCCGCAGGAGACCTGCACGGAACCCAGGGTCCAGATCGCGGTGCTCACGCGCTCGCGCTCGTGGACGATGGACTCCAGGTCCTCGTCGTAGACTTCCTTCTTCTTGTCCGCGACCTCGAGGAACGACTGGTAGATGCCCTCGAACTCCTCGTCGTTGAACGTGTAGCCGAGCTCGGCCATGCGATGGCGCAGCGCGGCGTGGCCGGAGCGGGCAGACAGGATGATCTGCGAGCCGGCGGCGCCCACGTCGGCGGGGTCGATGATCTCGTAGGTGTCGCGCGCCTTGAGGACGCCGTCCTGATGGATGCCCGAGGAGTGCGCGAAGGCGTTCGCGCCGACGATCGCCTTGTTGGGCTGGACCATGATGCCCGTGATCGAGCTCACGAGCTTGCTCGCATGCGTGAGCTCCTGGGTCACGATGTCGGTATGGGCGTCGAGCTCCTCGCCGTGCATGCGGATGGCCATGACGACCTCTTCCAGCGAGGTGTTGCCCGCACGCTCGCCCAGGCCGTTGACCGTGCACTCGATCTGCGTCGCGCCGTTGCGGACGCTCTCCAGGGCCAGCGCCGTCGCCATGCCGAGGTCGTTGTGCGTATGCACGGAGATCGTCACGTCCTCGATCCCGTCGACGCGCTCGCGCAGGTCGCGGATGCGCTGACCGAAGTGCCACGGCAGGTTGTAGCCGGTGGTGTCCGGGATGTTCACCACCGTCGCGCCCGCCTTCACGGCCGCCTCGACGATGCGGACCAGGAAGTCCTGGTCGGCGCGGCCGGCGTCCTCCGCGTAGAACTCCACGTCGTCCACGAAGTTGCGCGCCAGCTTGACCGCATGGACGGCGCGCTCGATCGCCTCATCCTCCGTGAGGTGCAGCTTATCGCGCAGATGGGAGGGGGACACGCCCAGGCCGGTGTGGATACGGGGCCGCTTGGCGGTCTTCAGCGCCTCCGCGGCGACCTCGATGTCCTTGTCCACCGCGCGGGTGAGCCCGCAGACGGTGCAGCGGTCCCCCGCGATGCGGCCGATCTCGGCGACGCTCTTGAAGTCGCCCGGGCTCGAGATGGGGAACCCCGCCTCGATGACGTCCACGTTCATACGGATGAGCTGCCGCGCGATGATGAGCTTCTCCTCGGTGTTCATGCTCGCGCCGGGCGACTGCTCGCCGTCGCGCAGCGTCGTGTCGAAGATCGCGATCTTTCTGGTCATGGGTCCCTCCTGGTGCTCGAGACGTCCGTCTTCACTCGGGCCTGCAGGAGGTGGCGGTGCCGTCGGTATCGGAAACGGAAAAGCACCCCGTCGCGCGTCACGCCCTGCAAGGCGGCGGTCAGATGCGCGGTGGGGTGCTTCGAAAGCTCGGGGCTATCGCCCGTACGGTGGGTGGAAGGACCCTAGCGCGCATCGGCGGCTAGTAGCGCTAGGGTTAGGGACAGCGTGCGGGCGGCGGCCGTGCCGGCCGTCCCGATCGTGCTGTGCGTAACCTGCGCCATGCGTTCCGTCCTTCCGTTGCATGCGGCCGTCCGCCGGCCGCCACTGCAATGTAGTGCAGTGTAGCAAACTAAAGCGCTTCCGCCAAGGATGATTTCGCGAACGGTCCATCCGCGCGGCGCCGCACCGGGCCGGATGGCGGCATGCGACAATCGGGTGTGCGCCCCCGGCGGAACAGCCCGGGCGCGGACCCGCCGAGACGCCGTAAGGAGCGCCCCATGATCGACCTGCGCAGCGACACGCTCACCACCCCCACGCGGGAGATGCTCGAAGCCGTCCTCACCGCCCCGCTGGGGGACGACGACCGCACCCATGAGCTCGGCCGCGGGGAGGACCCCACGGTCAACGAGCTCGAGGACCTCGCCGCCCGGATCACCGGCAAGCAGGCGGCCGTGCTCATGCCCTCCGGGTGCATGGCGAACACCGCGGCCGTCCTCGCCCAGGTGAAGCCCGGCTCCACCCTGCTCGTCGACGAGCAGCAGCATCTGCTCATCAGCGAGAAGTACCTGTTCGACCCCGACTTCGGACGCATGCGGGCACGCACCTACCGCCACGACGCGCAGGGCCGTCCCGTCCTGGCCGATATCGAGGCGCGGCTCGCCGAAGGGGGCGTCGGCCTCGTCTGCGTCGAGAACACGCACAACTACGCGGGAGGCGCCGCGATCCCGCCCGAGCGCCTGGAATCGGTCCACCGCCTCGCCCGCGCCGCCGGCGTGCCCGTCCACATGGACGGCGCCCGCCTGTTCAACGCGGCGGTCGCGCTGAAGGTGGCGCCCGAGGAGCTCTGCAGGCACGTCGACACCCTCATGTTCTGCCTCTCGAAGGGGCTCTCGGCGCCGGTCGGCTCGCTCGTCTGCGGACCCCAGGACACGATCCTCGAGGTCCGGCGCATGCGCAAGGCGCTCGGGGGCGCCATGCGCCAGGCGGGCGTCATCGCGGCCCCCGGCCTCGTCGCCCTGCGCCGCAACGTGGAGCGGCTCGCGGAGGATCACGGGAACGCCCGGGCCTTCGCCGAGCGCATCGCGGGGCTCCGGCATACGCGCCTCGTCGGTGCCGTCGCCACCAACATCGCAGTCGTCGACGTGAGCTCCTGCTGCCCCGACCCCTTGCGCTACTGCGAGCTCGCAGCCGAGCGGGGGCTCATCGTCCGGCCCGTGCTCAAGCGCTACATCCGCTTCGTCTTCTACCGCGGCGTCACGCGTGCCGACGCCCTCGCGGCGGCCGATATCGTGCGCGCGCTCGACGCCGAGCTCGGTGCCGAGGCGGATGCCTGACGCCGTACGACGGCCGCGCCCTCGTGCCGGGCCCTTGCGGCCGGTCGGGAGGGGGTCGGTCGGGGGTCGGTCGGCCGCCTCGGCCGCTGCGGGAACCTCGCCGGCCCGGCGGCATCGGCAGGGCTTCGCCACATGGGGCGCGGCCCCGTCCCCGGTCCCCCGGGGCGGAGCCGCGCCCTTCTTCATCGCCGGCGGCTCCGTCCCCCGCACAGGCGTGCCGGCACGCGACGCTGTGGGAGGGCGGGCAGCCTATCGAGCCGTCAGTTCCGCTCCGAGCGCTCCATGAGGGCATCGGAGAACCGCTCCGTCGCCACATACCCACGCACCTGGTTCCAAGAGTCCTCGGACTCCAGCAGCGAGTCGTTCACCTGGGTGATCGCGTTGTCCGTCGCGCTCGCGAGCAGGCTCTCGACCGTCGCGCGCTCGAAGACGTAGAGGTCGATATCGTCCCGATGGTCATCGTCATCGTTCACCGTGACCTGGACGCTCGAGAGCGACGGCTGGATGGACATGAGCGCCACGACATCGTACGCGAGCGCGCAATCGACCGCATCCCCCTCGATATCGCTGTCGATGGCCGCGTACTCGATGCTCAGCGACGCACCGGTCCCGTCGCCCGACAAACTCGCGGCGTACGTACCCAGCGGCAGGCCCTGCACCAACCCGAGGACCGTCTCCGTATCGTTCAGGTTCAACCCCACATGGCTACGGAGCGCCTCCGCCGTGCCGCCGTCGATCTGATCCATCAGCGCCATGGTCGCCTCGTACTCGCGCTGGTCCTCCGGGTCGTCGAACACCGGCGCATCGCCGCTCTGGGAGCGCGTGCCGTCCATCGAGGTCCCGGTGTCCGTTCCGGAGGACGTCGCCCCCTGCCCGTCGGATCGAGGGTCGACCTGGACCGTCGTATCCTGCTCGTAGCTTCGCGCGGAGTCCCTCACGAAGCCGAAGGCGGCGACCCCGATGGCCCCGATGATGACGACCGCCGCGAGTACGCCGACCACGATCGGCCATCTCGCACGCGGGGCGTCCGCAGCGGGGGCGCCTGCGGCCTGAGGGGGCACCGGAGCGCCCGCCGGGCGCGTCGAGGCGGCATAGGCGTCTGCAGCGGGCATGCGCACGGTCTCGGCGGCACCGGCGTCGCCCGCGCCCGCGGTCTCCCCCGCCGCCGAGCCGGCGGAGTCGGCGGGCCCCGTCTGCCTCCCCCGAGCGCCATCGGCGCCCTGGGCGTCCTCCGCGTCGGCGGTGAGGACGTCGTCCAGGCTCGTGATGCTCGCCTTCGTCTTCTCGAGCGCCTCGGCCGCGTCCATGCCCCCGGCCACGTAGTCCTCGTAGCGCGCCACGAGGTTGCCGTAGATCTCCTCCTTGAGCTCGATCATATCGGCGGTGAGCACCTTGCCTTCGAAGAGGTGCTCGACATACATACGGAGTTCGTTCATCGGTCCTCCCCTTTCTGCTTCAACAGCCTGTCGATGATGTCCCGCACGCGGACCCACCTCTCGGTGGCCTCATCGAGCTCGCGTTTGCCCGTATCGGTGATCCGGTAGTACTTGCGACGCGCACCCTGCGTCTCATCGCCCCAATAGCTCTGCACGAAGCCCTGCTTCTCGAGCCGCTTGAGACTCGTGTAGAGCGAGGGCTCCTTCATCTCGTACGCGCCCTGGCTCGTCGATGCGACCTCCTTGAGGATCTCGTACCCGTAGCTGTCGCCCCCCGAGAGGGTGCACAGGATGATGGCATCGATGTTCCCCCTGATCAGATCGCTCACGGCATCCCTGGTCGACACGTCGTCACCTCCTGGTTCCTGTTCGCGTTGCCATCGGTACGGCTTCAATATATCACACAATACTATGTGTGTCGATGTACTTTTGCAGGCAGATATAAGCGGTCGATATCCCGAGGTGGACGGTGGGTTACGCAGATCTCTCCGCACAGGTCCACGGCAAGAAAAAACCCGGCTCCGCAGATGCGGAACCGGGTTGGAAGCGACACCGGATATGCGGGCGTTTCGCTACTCGGCCATGTAGTCGCGCTGGATCGAGGGATCGACCTTGACGCCAGGGCCCATGGTGGAGGCCAGAGCGATGCTCTTGACGTACTTGCCCTTGGCGGAAGCGGGCTTCACGCGCAGGATCTCGGTGTACAGGGCGGCGTAGTTCTCGATGAGCTTCTCGTCATCGAAGGACACCTTGCCCAGCGGCACATGGCAGATGCCGTAGCGGTCGGCGCGGTACTCCACGCGGCCGGCCTTGAGCTCGGAGACCATCTTGGCGACATCCATGGTCACGGTGCCGAGCTTGGGGTTCGGCATGAGGCCGCGGGGGCCGAGGATCTTACCGATGCGGCCGACCTTCGCCATCATGTTGGGGGTGGCGATGGCGGCGTCGAAGTTGATCTCGCCCTTCTGGATGTCGGCGATCAGCTCGTCGGAACCGACGACGTCGGCACCGGCCTCACGGGCCTCATCGGCCTTGGCGCCATCGGCGAACACGGCGACGCGGACGGTCTTGCCGGTGCCGTGGGGCAGGGAGATGGAGCCGCGGATGTTCTGATCGGCCTTACGGGTGTCGATGCCCAGACGGAAGTGGACCTCGACGGTCTCGTCGAACTTGGCGGGGGCGAGCTCCTTGACGAGCTTCACCGCCTCGAGCGGGGTGTAGAGCTGCGCGCGGTCGACCTTCTGGGCGGCGGCGCTGTAGTTCTTTCCATGCTTGGCCATGTTGCATACCTCCTGTGGTCAAACGGGCCTGGGCCCTCCCACATCGATGTGTGCCCTATTGCACACGAACGGGCGCGCCGTCCTGACGCGCCCGAATTACACGAGCTTCGCCTACTCGGCGATGGTGACGCCCATGGAACGGGCGGTGCCGGCGACGATCTTCTTGGCGGCCTCGATGTCGTTGGCGTTGAGGTCCGGCATCTTGATCTCGGCGATCTTGGTGAGCTGCTCCTGGGTGAGCTGGCCGACCTTGTCGCGCTGCGGGACGGCGGAGCCGCTCTTGAGCTTGAGCTCCTTCTTGATCAGGTGAGCCGCAGGCGGGGTCTTGCAGATGAAGTTGAACGAGCGGTCCTCGTAGACGGTGATCTCGACGGGGATGATGTCGCCGGCCTTGTCCTGCGTGGCGGCGTTGAACGCCTGGCAGAACTGCATGATGTTGACCTGAGCGGCACCCAGGGCGGGACCGACGGGAGGAGCGGGGTTCGCAGCGCCAGCGGGAATCTGGAGCTTGATGACGGTGGCAACCTTCTTCTCAGCCATGTCATTCCTTCCTGAACACGTACGTGTGAACAATTCCTATATCGTCAGCGCGAACCCGTTAGAAGCACGCCATCCCGGTGAGCAGCCGGGACGCGAAGCGCGCACGCGCGAACGGACAGCCTAGCCGATGACCGCGATCTGGTCGAGGGAGAGCTCGACGGGCGTCTCGCGGCCGAAGATGAGCAGGGTGACCTTGACCTTGCCGGTCTCGGCGTTGACCTCGGACACCTTGCCGTCGAAGTCGGACAGGGGGCCGGAGACGACCTTGACCGCCGTACCGACCTCGATGCTGACGGAGGTCCGCTTGGGGGCGGTGCCCTTGTCGGACTTCCGCATCATCTTGTTGTACTCGTCACGGGAGAGCGGAGCGGGCTTGCCGTTGGCGCCGAGGAAGCCGGTGACACCGGGGGTGTTGCGCACGCAGGTCCAGGCGTCGTCATCCATCTCCATGCGGACCAGCACGTAGCCCGGGAAGATCTTGGCGTCCTTGGTCTCGCGCTTGCCACCTTCCTTGATCTCGGTGACGCGCTCCGTGGGGATCTGGATATCGAAGATGCGGTCGGTCATGCCCATGGTCTCGATGCGGTGCTCGAGATCGGACTTGACGCGGTTCTCGTACCCGGAGTAGGTGTGGACGACATACCAACGCTTGGACATGCTTAGCTCCTCAACCCGGAGAAGAGAACCAGGCCCTCGCCGATGACCGCGTCGAGCACCGCGATGACGACGCCGACGACGATCAGAGAGACGATCACGGCGACGGAGTAGTTGACGAGCTCCTTCTTGGAGGGCCACACGACGCGGCGCATCTCCGTGCGGATGGAGCCGATGTACTTCTTCGCGCGGGCGAACATCCCGGGCTTGGCGTTCTTCTTATCCTTCTTCGTGGTCTTCTTAGCCGAGGAAGCCTTCTTGGCGGCGTCCTTCTTGGGAGCGGCCTTCTTGGCGTCGACCTTCTTGGCAGAGGCCTTGGAGGCCTCCTGCGCAGGAGAGGAGGCAGCGTTCTGCTTGGTCCCCTTCTTGGTCTTCTTGTTGGCCATGATGCTTACCTCCGGCCCGAACCACATGTACATTAGAAACCGTAAGCCTCGCGAGGAGGCTTACGGATTAGTGACTGGCACGCCAGGAAGGACTCGAACCCTCAACACTCGGTTTTGGAGACCGATGCTCTACCAATTGAACTACTGGCGTATGTATGTGAGACTAGCGAGTCTCTTTGTGCACGGTGTGCTGACGGCACCAAGGGCAATACTTCTTGATCTCCATGCGATCAGGCATGTTCGCCTTGTTCTTGGTCGTCGTGTAGTTGCGACGCTTGCACTCGGTGCAGGCAAGTGTAACGAGAGTACGCATGTATCTGAAACCTCCATGTACCGTCCCATACGGGCACGGTGGTACACATTATCAAACGGTCTAAGACCCTGTCAATGCCTCTTCGCAAATGATCGGTCTTCTGCAGATACGTTTCACAACCTGCACAAATGCTGGCATCGACATGAAAAACCCGGCTCCCCGAAAGGAGCCGGGTCACGCGAATCAATCAGCGACGAGAGCCGAAGCTACTCGATGATGGTGCTGACGATGCCCGAGCCGACGGTGTGGCCGCCCTCGCGGATAGCGAAGCGCAGGCCCTCCTCCATGGCGATCGGGTGGATGAGTTCGCCCTCGATGGTGATGTGGTCACCGGGCATGGCCATCTCGGTGCCCTCGGGGAGCTTGACGGAACCGGTCACGTCAGTGGTACGGAAGTAGAACTGCGGACGGTAGCCATCGAAGAACGGCGTGTGGCGGCCGCCCTCCTCCTTGGTCAGGACGTAGACCTCGCCGGTGAACTTGGTGTGCGGGTGCACCGAACCGGGCTTGCACAGAACCTGGCCGCGCTCGATCTCCTCGCGCTTGATACCACGGAGCAGGATGCCGACGTTGTCGCCAGCCTCGCAGAAGTCCATGGTCTTGCGGAACATCTCGATGCCGGTGGCGACGGAGGAGTTGGTCTCCTTGATGCCGACGATCTCGACGGGGTCGTTGAGCTTGAGCTCGCCGCGCTCGACACGACCGGTGGCGACGGTGCCGCGGCCGGAGATGGTCATGACGTCCTCGACGGCCATCAGGAACGGCTTCTCGTTGTCGCGCTCCGGGGTCGGGATGTACTCGTCGACGGCCTTCATGAGCTCGCGGATGGAGTCATACCACTTCTCGTCGCCGTTGAGGGCGCCGAGGGCGGAGCCGCGGATCACGGGGATGTCGTCGCCGGGGAAGTCGTACTCGGAGAGGAGCTCACGGGTCTCCATCTCGACGAGGTCGATGAGCTCCTCGTCGTCAACCATGTCGCACTTGTTCAGGAAGACGACGATGTAGGGCACGCCGACCTGACGGGCGAGCAGGATGTGCTCGCGGGTCTGGGCCATGGGGCCGTCGGTGGCGGCGATGACCAGGATAGCGCCGTCCATCTGGGCGGCACCGGAGATCATGTTCTTGACGTAGTCGGCGTGGCCGGGGCAGTCGACGTGAGCGTAGTGACGGGTCTCGGTCTCGTACTCGACGTGCGCGACGGAGATGGTGATGCCGCGCTCGCGCTCCTCGGGAGCCTTGTCGATGTTCTCGAACGCGGTGAAGTCGGCCTTGCAGCCCTCGGTCTCGGAGAGAACCTTGGTGATGGCAGCGGTCAGCGTGGTCTTGCCGTGGTCGACGTGACCGATGGTGCCGATGTTGACATGCGGCTTAGTGCGCTCGAACTTTTCCTTGGCCATGAAGCCTCCTCCTTCAAGGTCGTCCCCGGCGGGACATGCCTTTAAACCTAAGTGGCTCCCCTAGTTGATAGGAAAGCCACCGTGTTACCTGGTAGCGGTGACTGGATTCGAACCAGTGACGCCACGGGTATGAACCGTGTGCTCTAACCAGCTGAGCTACACCGCCTTACTGGAGCCTGCAACCAGACTTGAACTGGTGACCTCTTCGTTACCAACGAAGTGCTCTACCGACTGAGCTATACAGGCGTGAACTGGTGGGAGCTATAGGATTCGAACCTATGTAGGCATAGCCAACGGGTTTACAGCCCGTCCCCATTAACCACTCGGGCAAACTCCCATATGTTCACACTCGTTTGCGCGTTGCCGCGTTCGCGAGCAAAAGGATATTACGACGCGGCGGGCGCCTGTGTCAACGGAAAACCCTATAATCCACGGCTCCGGGCGTATCTATTCCAGTACGTCACCCCATTCACCTGCGAAAACGAGGGCACTTTAGCATGGTGAGGTTATGGAGGGCGTCGGTTTCAAGCTCCGCCGGCCCCCCTCCGGGCCGTCCATGACGGGGCCACCCCTCCCCGGCTCCGGCGCGCCCATCCTCCGCCGCCGGTTCTCCTTGCACCGCCAGCCGCCGGTTTGCGCGCGGGAGCGCTCCCGCGCCCGCCCTACAATGGTCGCGTGTCAGCTGCATCATATATACAAGGGGGATCTCATGCCGCGCCGCCGTCGCCGCCGTCGATTCCACTTCCTCATCGGCGCCTGCGCCGGCGCCTGCATCGCGCTCGCCGCGATCGTCGGGGCGTGGGCGCTGGGACTCGGCCCCTTCGCCCCGGTGGTCGGGGTGCCCGACGCCTTCGCCGACCGGATCACCGTGGGGGAGGACGGCGGGTTCACCCACCTGTTCCCGGAGGAGGACATCGCCTACGACGCCGACGAGCACGCTCTGTACGCCGACGACACCCTCATCGCCTACCTCGAGCCCGGCGTCGGCGCGCGCGAGCGCCTCGCGCTGGCCGACCGCGTCGGGGGGACCGTCGTGGGCAACCTCGAAGGGGGCGTCGACCTCGTGCAGATCCATGTCGGCGACGCCCCCTTCGCCGACCTGACCGCCATGGCGGAGGAGCTCTCCTCCTCCGAGGGCGTCATCATGGCGCTCGTCGAGGGGCCGCTGCTGCGCCAAGCGGATGCGGGCGCCGACCCCAACGGCTGGGGCGACGGCGGCGGCATCGAGGACGACCCCTCCGGCAACAACTGGTGGGCGGAGGCCATCGGCGCCTATCGCGCCTGGGAGCACGCCGACCGGTTCAGCCCGGTGGCGGTCGGCGTCATAGACGACGGGTTCGACCTCGACCACCCCGACCTCGACGGCGCGGCCACCCTGCTGTCCTCCCACTCGGGTAACGAGGCGTCCGACCACGGGACCGCCGTCGCCTCGATCATCGGCGCGCTCGACAACGGGGAGGGCCTGCGCGGCGTCGCCGCCGGCGACGACGGCGCCTCCCCCACCCTGGTCTGTGCGGACTACACCAGCGCCGAGTACGCGAGCAAGGGCGGCGACGCCGCGGTGCTGCGTGCGCTCGTCCAGGAAGGCATGCCGGGGCAGGGCGGCATCGCCGTCAACTGCTCCTACGGCGTACCGCCGACGTCGACGTTCGACGCGTGGGATCAGGACGGGCGCCGCGAGGCGCTGATCCGCCACGCGCGCGACACCTCCGAGGCCTACCTCGCGGCGATCGTCTGCCTCATGCTCGACGCGCGCCAGGCGGACCCGGACGGGGCGGCGCGCGATTTCCTGTTCGTGCAGTCCGCCGGCAACGGCCTCGTCGACGGGGCGCCGCTCGGCGCCTACGCGAACGGGTACTTCGCCGGCATCGACGAGGACCTGTTCGAGGAGTGCTTCCCCGAGGGGGAGGTCGCGGGGATCTCCTTCGGGGACGTCCATGCGCACACGCTCGTCGTGGGCGCCGCCCGCGAACGCACCGAGGGGGAGGTCGCCCTGCAGGGGGACGAGTGGCGCCTGTGCGAGACCTCGTGCTTCGGCGAGCCGTGGGTCGACCTGTGCGCGCCCGGCCCCCACAAGGGGGTCTACGCGGCCTGCGTGAACGGGTACGGCCCCTTCGGCGACACCTCCGCGGCGGCGCCCATGGCGACGGGCTCCGCGGCCCTGCTGTGGTCGCTCGACCCCTCGCTCACGGCGGCGGAGGTGCGCTCGCTGCTCGTCCACAGCGGGGACGGCATCGCGCGGGGCGGCGAGGAGCAGGGCGGGCCTCTACGGAGGGGGCTGGACGCTCGTGGAGGCGACGCGCCTCACCGGCCTGCTGTCCGCCGACATCCGCGACTTCGACGGCGACAGAGCGCTCGAGATGCTCACCGTGCGGCTCGATCCGGGCGCCGGCTGGACGGTCCGGAAGGACGGCGCGTGGAACGAGGTGCGGCTCGTCCTCAGCGTCTACGAGTCCGCAGGCGAGGGGGCCGAGCTCGCCGACGAGCTCGCGGCCGTCGTCCCCGGGCTGCCCGACGAGCACCCGATTCAGGGCGTCCACGTGGCGCTGCTCGACGGGGACGGCGCCCCGACGGTCCTCGTCGACCACTGCGGCAACTTCAACGACACGTGGTTCGGCACGGTCGGACTCAGCTACGACGGGTCGGCGTTGCGTCTCGCCGGCGGCGTCAACTGCTTCGAGCACTACAACGCCATCGTCTGCATGGAGGCGGAGGGCGTCGAGGCCCTGGAATCGCTCGTCCGGTCGACCCCGCTCGAAGCGGGCTCCTGGACCGGATGGGGGCAGGTGCTCGACGAGCGGTGGGACGACGGCGCCTCGGTCTCGGCGGATACGCTGTCCCGCCACCAGGACGCCTACGACGGGGCGCTCGCGGGCATGGGGGTCGAGGACGAGGCGATGCGGAGCACCTTCCTGGAGGAGGTCGGCTCGGCGTACGACGACGCCATGGGCACCGTGGCGCTGCGGTGCACCCTGCGCCCCTCCGAGCACCTCGCGGGGACCGGCGGCGGCGAGGTCGTCGACCTGTGCGGCGCGGCATCTACGATGGACGCGGGCGAGGTCAACGCGCTCGAGCTGCTGGTCTACGACGAGGCGGGGCTGCTCGACGCCTATCGGTGAGGCCCCGGCCGCCGGCTCGGAGGCGACGCGCTCCCGGGCCGGCGGCGGGGCGCGGCGGGCCTTGCCGCCTGCGCCCGGTTTCAGTATCCTGTAGTGGCTCCGCGCGACCTGCGCCGAGCATGCCAGCGTGGCTCAACGGTAGAGCAAGTGATTTGTAATCACTGGGTTGCGGGTTCGATTCCTGTCGCTGGCTCCATGGACGACACGGGCCCGGCTCCCTCGCGGAACCGGGCCCGTCCCCGTTGAATGCCGGGAATCGAACCCGGCTGCGGGCGCGGAGCGAGCGGATGCGCGAGCATCCGCCGCGGAGCGCGCGAGGCGGCCGGACGGCCGCCGAAGCGGAGGGTGCGCGGCACCGGCCGCGCGCCGATTCCTGTCGCTGGCTCCATGGACGACACGGGCCCGGCTCCCTCGCGGAACCGGGCCCGTTCCCGTTGAGAGCCGGGAATCGAACCCGGCTGCGGCGCTCTACGCCGAGGGCCTGCCGGCCTCGCCGCGCAGCCGCTGCAGCTTGGCCAGGCTCTCGGGCGACAGGCGGCTGCCGAGGGTCATCTTCACCTGCGGGGCCTCCTCCGCCTCCGCCACGTCCGCATCGATCTGGCGAATCTCGTCCACCAGCATCCGCGCCGAGATGCGCGTCACGCCCTTGCCCATGACGGTCGCCTGGATGGTCCCGTCGCTCGTGACCACGGTGCACGCGCGCCCGGATTCGCGCGCATCGGTGCACAGCCGCTGGACCACCGTGTCGGCGGAGATCCCCGTGGGCGAGAACTCGATGCGCACGCCCGCCTGGGGCAGGTTGGGACGGTCGGCGCTGACGTTGCCGGCGCCGTCGAACACGATCACGGCCTCGTAGCGGTTCTGCGCGAAGGCCGCCACGTCGGCGATGAGCGCGGTGCGGGCGCGGTCGTAGACGTCGCTGGAATAGGGGTCGTCGGAGCGATCGAAGATCAGCCGCTCGTAGCGGGGCGTCGCATGGATGATGTTGTACCCGTCCACCACCAGGAGCTCCCGCTGGCCCCGCGCGTTCGAGCCCCGCGGCGGCGCGGCGGGCGTCGAGAAGGCGGAGGCGAAGGCGTTGCCCGCGCCGTAGGTGCTCGCATCCACGATGGTGCGCGCGGAGCCCTCGCCGAAGCGCTTGGCCTTCGACTTGGCCCGGTTCTTCTTGGTCATGGCGCGTTACACCCCCACCCGATCGGAGACGGGGGCGGCCAGGGCGTCGCGGTTGCGGCGCATCCACTCGAAGGCGAGCGCCGTCGCGGCCTGGGCGACGTTCAGGCTCTCGGTGAGGCCGCGCTGGGGCAGCTTGGTGAGGAAGTCGCACTTCTCGAGCACGAGGCGCGAGATGCCCTCGCCCTCGGAACCCATCACGAGCGCCACGCGCCCGGCGAGCGGCGCGTCCCAGCAGACCTGCTCGGCGTGCTCGGAGGCGCCGCAGACCCAGAAGCCCGCGTCCTTGAGGTCGTCGAGCGCGCGGGCGATGTTGGGCACCTGCGCGATGGGCAGGTGCATGACGGCCCCGGCGGAGGTCTTGTAGGTGGCGACCGTCACCTCGGCGGCGCGCTTGGACGCGATGACCACGCCCGCGGCGCCGACGACCTCGGCGGAGCGCACGATGGCCCCGAAGTTGCCGGCGTCGGTCACATGGTCGAGCACCAGAACGAGCGCCGGGCCGTCGCCGGCACGGGCGATGACGTCCGCGAGGTCCGCATAGGGGAAGGAACCGGTCTCCAGCACGATCCCCTGGTGGGCACCGTGGGCGGACAGGGCGTCGAGCTGCGAGCGCGGGACGGTCTGCACGCGCGCGCCGGCGGCGCGCAGGTCGGCGATGATGGGCGCGAGCGCCGCGTCCCCGCCCGCGCCCTCGGCCACGAGGGCGCGCTTCACGGGGAAGCCGCTGCGCAGGGCCTCCGCCGCGGCGCGACGGCCCTCTATGACGTTGCCGGCGAGTCGTCCCGGGAGCGCGTCCCGGCCGCGGGGACGGCCCTCCGCCGCCTCCCGGGAGGCCGCCCTCGGCCCCCGTTCCGCCGCGCGGTCCGCGGGCCGGGGACGCGTGGGGCGCGGGCCGCCGGCAGCGACGCCCTTCCGCCGCGCGGAGCGGTCCCCGGACCCCTGCGGCCGCTGGTCGCGCCCGGAGCGCTGCGCTCCCGACGGTGAGGCGGAGCCGCCGCGCGCCCCGCGTTTCTTCCTGTCTGCCATGTGGCCCCTTCCGGTCGTCGATCACCCCAGTATATCCCGACGACCCGCGAAGCCGCCCGATGGCGCGCCGTCGTACAGACCGTCTCCGGCCCTCCCGCGCCGTCGTGCAGGCCGCTTCCGACCCTTTCGCGGGGCGCACAGCCCATTTCCGACCTCCTCGCGTCGTCGTACAGGCCGCCTCCGACCGCCCCGCGCCGTCGCACAGCGCCACTGCGGCCCTCCCGCGCCCCTGTTCAGCGCGCCTCCGGTCTTTCGCGCCGACGTGCGGCACTCTTCCGACCTTCCAACGCCGCCGTGAGGTACCCTTCCGATACGGAAAGCATGTCGTATCTGACATTCAGGTACCTGAACAGGAGGGGGCCGTGTCAGATACGACATGCTTTTTGCAATCCTCCCCCATCTCCCCCATACTGGGCGATTACATACCGGCGACGGAGTGACCCCCGGAGACGGCCGGCCGCTCCGGCCCGCGCTCGTAAGGCCTCGGCTCGATGAGGCGGACAGGGGCCAAGGCGCCCGCGCGCCGCCCGGAGCGCGGGCGCCTCCGGGGGCCCCTCGCTGTCAGGGCCCCATCCCTTTGGGGTCCCTTTCCGTCAGGGTTCCCGTCCCTTCGGGCCCCCTTCGCCGCCGGGATCTCCGAGCTTTCGCGGGTGCTGCACTCGGAGAGCCGCATCTCGTCTGCGCGCGCTGCGCCTTCCATCACTCGGAGGCCGTCACGCAGGGAAGGGAGAACCAAGACTCCGTTGGCGGCCAAGCCGTACCACCAAGGCCGCTGCGCTCGGAGGAGAGCGGCTCAGGAGACGCGGCGGCGACCTGCACGGACACGAGGCCCCGCACTCAGATGGGAGGTATGCCGTGGACCTGCCGATCGTCCTCTCGCATCGGACCGCCGTCCTGTATTACCGCGCGCCCGACCGCGCCACGGTACGGGGACGGGATTACGACCTCAATCCGACCGCCGGCAGGGCCCGTGATGTCGCCATCAGGGTCAGGGGACTTCTCAGCGATTGCGGCGTTCCCGAGTACGGGCTGGCCCGCCTCGACGTGCTGTGCCCCACCGAACACGATAGGGTCGGGTCCAAGGAGTTCAAAAGCTATGTGTACGGTGGACCGATACCCATGAAGCAGCTCATCCACCTTGCACCGGGGCTGTTCATCATCAAACCGGAGCTTTGCTTCATTCTGGCTGCAACGTACATGAAGGATATCGAGCTCTTGGAACTCGGATTCGAGTTCTGCGGTTCGTACGAGCTTGATTCGACTGGAAACGGATCGCCGTATCGCAAGCGGAAAGCGCTCACGTCGGTGAAAAAGATTCGAACAACCGCGAAAGACTGCGCCGGAGCGCACGGGGCACGCAAGGCCAAACGAGCGCTCGCCCGCATGCGCGACGGGGCCCGTTCCCCCATGGAGACCGCGCTCGCCCTGATGATTCTCGCGCCGCACCGCCATGGCGGACTCAACTACCTCGGAATCGAGATGAACCGCCGCATCGACATCCCGGAGGACATGCGAAGGTCGTGCTCGTTGGAATATCTTGAAGCCGATGTCTTCGCACCTGCGGCGCAGGCGGTGATCGAATACGACGGGGACGTGCATGCCCCGCTCAAGCAGCGCACACGCGACGCCGACCGCAGCAGCGCCTTCCTCAGGCTCGGGTATCGCATGCATACGGTCACCGCGGGGCACTTCAGTGAGCAGCTGCCGTTGCACCGCGCACTCAACGGAATCGCAGAGACCCTCGGCATCAAGGCCCCGAGCAGCGCCGCGTTCCAAAGAAAGCAGAACGAGCTGAGGAAACAGCTCATCAAGCGCTGGAAACGGGAGGATGATCGGAAGCCCGCACCGGCGTCGGAGAAGGATGGCAACGCACAGGGAACCGAGGGGGTTGACTCGGAGCCCGCGGCGACGTCGGTAAACGGCGGCGCCATGCAGGAGGCCGAAGGAGTCGGCCCGGGACCCGATCCGGCACCGCAGAGCGGCGACGCCGTATATGAAGCCGAGGGCCACGGGCCTGCACGGATATCGGAGAAGGACGGCAGGGCACGGGAGGCCGAGACCGACCGCCCTGCTCCGGCGTCGAAGGACGATCGCGACAAGCGGAGGCAGAGCGTCAGGGCTCCGCACCGTCAGTAGGAAGAGGGCGGCCTTCCGCTGAAGACATCTTCGAGCTCCACGGCGGACGCGGATGCAGGTGCATCCAATCGTATCCCCCTCGGACTCCGAGCCGACCGCGCGCACGCAAGACGCCCCGAGCGGAGGGTACCTGCTGGATCGGGGGAATCCTCTGGATTGAATACGCCTTCCAGATCGGGGCGCCTTCTGGGTCGGGACGCCCTCTGGATCGGGACGCCCTCTGGATCGAAGGCGTCTTCTGAATCGGGAAACCTTCTGGATCGAAGGCGTCTTCTGAATCGGGAAACCTTCTGGATCGGGAGCGTCTGCTGGAAAGCATGTCGTATCTGACATTTAGGTACCTGGACGGGAGGGGGCCGTGTCAGATACGACATGCTTTGATAAAGGGGTCGCCCCAGCATGCCCAAGCGCCGGCATCCGGCAAGCGGCCACCGGCCGCCTCGCGTCGACCCCTAGAGTTCCGGGGCGCGCCAGGTTGCCGCGAACGAGGAGGGAGCGCGCCTCGCGTGCGGCGACCGACGAGTGAGCGGCAAGATGGCGTGCCCCGGGACCCTAGGCGCGCTTGAGGCGGCTGCCGGCGGCGGTATCCTCGATCACAAGCCCCATATCGCGCAGCTGGTCGCGGATGGCGTCGGCGAGCTCCCAATTCTTGGCGGCGCGGGCCTCGGCACGGGCGGCGAGGATGCGCTCGGCGGCCTCGTCCACGTCGTCGCCGGTGTAGGCCACCAGGCCCGCGGCGACCCCGAGCAGGCCGACCGGCAGCTCCTCCTTGGGCTCGCGCAGCCCGACGCCCAGGACGGAGAACGCCCCCGCGATCCCCGCGGCGCACGCCGTGCACGCCTCCGCGTCCGCCGCTCCCCCGACCTCGTCCAGGTAGGTGTTGGCCTCGGTCACGAGCTGGAAGTACGCCGCCACGGCGCCGGCCGTGTTGAAGTCGTCGTCCATGGACGCCTCGAACTCGGCCGCCGCGCGCTCGGCCGCCGCGATGAGCGCGGCCCCGCGGTCGGCATCCGCCTCGCCCGACGCGTGGTTCGCCGCCCACATGAGGTTCTCCACGCAGGTCGCGATGCGCTCGAGCGAGTTCTCCGCACCCTCGAGGCGCTCCCAGGAGAAATCGAGCGGGCTGCGGTAGTGCGTCTGGAGCATGAGCAGGCGCAGGGCGGCGGCGGAGTGCTTCTCCAGCACCTCCTCCAGGGTGAAGAAGTTGCCGAGCGACTTGCTCATCTTCTCGCCGTCCACGAGCAGCATGCCCGTGTGCATCCAGGTGTTGGCGAAGCCCTCGTGCCAGGCGCAGGTGGCCTGGGCGCACTCGTTCTCGTGATGCGGGAAGGCGAGGTCGGAGCCGCCGCCGTGGATGTCGATGGGCGTGCCCAGATAGCGGTGGACCATCGCGGCGCACTCGGTGTGCCAGCCCGGTCGGCCCGGACCCCAGGGCGAGTTCCACTGGGGCTCGCCGGGTTTGGCCGCCTTCCACAGGGCGAAGTCGAGCGGGTCGTTCTTGTCCTCGTTCTCCTCGATGCGCGCGCCGACCATGAGGTCGTCGATCTTGCGCCCGGAGACCTCGCCGTAAGAGGGGTCGCTGCGGACGGAGAAGTACACGTCGCCGTTGTCCGCCGCGTAGGCGTGCCCCTGCTCGATCAGCGCCTTGATCATGCCGATCATGGGGCCGATCTCCTTGGTGGCGCGCGGCCGCACGTCGGGGTCCATCACGTTGGCCCTGTGCATGACCTCGATGAAGCGCTCGGAGAACTCGGTCGCCACGTCCTCGGCGGTGCGTCCCTGCTCGTTGGCGCGGTTGATGATCTTGTCATCCACGTCGGTGAGGTTCTGGGCGAAGGTGACCTCGTACCCGCTCGCGATCAGCCACCGGCGGATCACGTCGAAGGAGATGAACGTGCGCGCGTTGCCGATGTGGATGTTGTCGTAGACGGTCGGGCCGCACACGTACATGCGGACGCGGCCCTCCTCGATGGGACGGAAGTCCTCTTTGGCATGGGTCTTGCTGTTGTAGATCTTCATGGTAGATGCCCTTCTGGGAAGGTCCGCCGGATTCGCCCGGCGCTCGGACGGTCCTGTGCGGGACTGCAGGGCCGCCGGCTGCTCCCGCGCGTGCGGAACCCGCGACGGGCGGATCCGGCAGGCCTCCTCGTGTGTCGACTCTGGTAGATGGTAGCGTACGCGCGCAGATGGCATCGGCGCGCGCATCATGCGGTCAAGGGTCCTCGGTGGGAAGGGAGATCGACGGGCCCGACGGAGCCGGACTCTCCGAACCCTTTCAGATACATCGTTCGAGCAGGCAGACGGCCCAGGCGCCGATGCCCTCGCCGGCCCCCTCCCAACCGAGGCGCTCGGTCGTGGTGGCCTTGACCCCCACCTGCCCGACCTCGACGCCCAGCGCGCGGGCGAGGTTCTCGCGCATCGCCTGGCGGTGGGGCCCCATCTTGGGCTCCTGGGCGGCGATGGTGCAGTCGGCGTCCACGAGCTCGAAGCCCAGCGAGCGCGCATGCTCCATGACGCGCGAGAGCAGCACGAGCGAGTCGGCCCCCGCATAGGCGGGGTCGGTGTCGGGGAACAGCTGGCCGATGTCGCCGCCGCGGCAGGCGCCCAGGATGGCGTCGGCCAGCGCGTGGGCGAGCACGTCGGCATCGGAATGACCGAGCAGGCCGCGCCCGTAGGGGATGTCGACGCCGCCGATGATGCAGCGGCGGCCCTCCACGAGCCGGTGCACATCGTATCCGTGTCCGATGCGAAGCGAGCTGTTCGGCACAGCCGACCCCTTTCCTCCAAAGCGTGCGACCCTGCCATCATAGCAGCATGCGACGAGGGACGGGGGCGCGGGGGCCGGGGCGAAGACGAGGGCGCCCGCGGGCCACCGGGCTTTACACGAGCGGGGCGCGCCCCAGGATGCCGGAGTCCTGGGCGCTGTCGGCATCGCTCATGCGGCCGAGCAGGATGGCGGTCACGGGACGCAGGTCCTCGGGAAGCGTGACCTTGAGGTTGTCGCGCGGGCTGTCGACGCACAGCACGTGCCCGCCCACGCGCTCGACGAGCGAGGAGTCGTCCGTCCCAACGAAACCGTCGGCGTCCGCCGCGTCGTGCGCGCGCCGCAGGGCCTCGACCTTGAAGATCTGGGGCGTCTGCGCCGCCCAGTACATGCTGCGCGGCGGCGTGCTCTGGATGGCGTTGCCGCGCACGATCTTCAGGGTGTCGATGGCGGGCTGGCCGCACACCGCGCCGTCGGCGGCGGGGGCGCAGCGCAGGGCGCAGATGGCGCGGTCGATGGCCTCCGTGGTGATGAGGGGGCGCGCCGCGTCGTGCACGGCGACGTAGGCGTAGCCGGCGGGCACCGCATCGAGACCCGCGCGCGTGGAGTCCTGCCGGGTCTCCCCCGCCTCGGCGATCGACAGGGGCGTCGCGAACCCGAAGGGGTCGATGGCCAGCCGGCGCATCTCCCCGGCGCGCTCGGGCGGGCAGACCACCACGATCCGCCCCACGTTGGCGGAGCGGTCGAACGCCATGATCGACCAGGTCATGAGGGGACGGCCCGCCACGTTCACGAGCTGCTTGCCGCCGGGGTTCCCGAAGCGCTGCCCGCACCCGCCGGCGACGATGACCGCGCAGACGTCAGCCGGCATGGATCACGCCCCCGCCTGCTTGCCCTGCATGCGGGCGAGCGAGTCGGCGAGGATTGCGGGGTTGTTGACGCCGAAATCCCCCAGGCGCTCCGGGTCCTTACGGATATCGCCCATGAGCTCCTGCAGCGAGCCGTACTCGTCGACGATCTTCTCCGCCACGCCGTCGCGGACCACCGAGACGCGGGAGAGCGTGCGCAGGCCGAGCGGCGTCATGACGGAGTCCTCGTCCAGGTTGTCGAAACCCAGGGCGGCGGCGACGCGCTGGGGGTTGGCGAGCTCCTCGGGCGTCATGTCGTTGAAGCGCTGGCGGATGCGGCGCGCGTTCTCCTCGGAGGAATCGCTCGCGTAGTCGCGGATCATGAGGTCGTACTCGGTGTCCATGCTCTGGCCGGCGAGCTGCTCCATCTGCATCTGGACGAGCTTGCCCTGGTTGCCGAGCTTGACGATGCAGTCCTTGAGCTCGTTTTTGGCCTGCTGCATGATCTCGAAGCTCGAGAAGATGTCCGTGATGTCGGCGAGCGTGACGTAGTCGTCCAGCTCCAGGGCGGTCAGGCGCACCAGGGAGCGGTCCAGCGCGGCGCGCGTGGTCTGGAGCGTGGCGATCAGCTGGTTGACCGAGCTCATGATGATGGCGACGGGTTGGATCTCGTAGGCCTTGCCGTGGACGTAGACGTTGACCACCGCGCGACGCGACGAGACGGAGATCATGATCGCGTCGGTCAGCACGCTCATGCGCGCGGCGGTGCGGTGGCGCATGCCGGTCTCGCTCGTGGCGAGCGAGGAGTCCGGGTTCAGGTGGAAGTTGGCGCGCAGGATGTGCGAGAGGTCGCCGTCGATCACGACGGCGCCGTCCATCTTGCACAGCTCGAAGAGACGGTTGGACGTGAAGGAGATGTTGAGCGGGAAGCCGTCGTTGCCCGCGGCGAGGACGTTCTCGGTGTCGCCGACGCATATCAGGGCGCCGAGGTGCCCGGCGATGATCATGTCGAGTGCGGTTCGGATAGGCTGTCCGGGTGCCGTGAGCCGGATAGCCTGGTCCATTCGCTTTTTGATCTCATCCTTATCCAATGTGCCGCTCCGTGTCTGCTCGAGGTCCAGTCACAGTCATGGTTGTATTTTCTCACGGATCGCGACGTCAGGCGGACGGGTTTTTGAAACTCAACATACGGGCGCGCGCCACCGGGGGCGGGGCGCTGCGGGCAGGGGCTCCCCCGGCGGCTCGAAGCCCGCCGTGCTGACAGGCGGCGACGGATGACGGCGGCGGACAGGGCGGTCCCCCGTGCCCCGATGGCCCGTCGCGGGCGCCCCGGGCCGCGCCGCCTCAACCAGGGGGGGGCGCGTCGTGCCCGCATCGGGGATCGGTTCCCATAGAGAAAGCCCCCCATCTCTCGGACTTCTCCTTCCTTGTCCGGGAGATGGGGGGCGGTTCACGGCCGGGAGCGCAGCGATCCGGCTATGGGGAGGCCGTCGGCCCGTTACCGGGTCGCGGCCCCCATCTGGGCGCCTCCGGGCGCGGCCCCGAGCGAGGGGGCCGCCGCGCCGGAACGCGGGGCGGACTCGAAGCTCGCCCCGAGGGCGCCGGTCGGGCGCGGGGCGGGGATCTCCCCCGTGCCATGGCTGAACACGAAGTGCCCGTCCACCACGTCCGTCAGGACCGTATCGCCCTCGTGCCACTCGCCGGCGAGCAGCTCCTCGCTCAAGGGGTCCTCGATGAGGCGCTGGATGGCGCGGCGCAGCGGGCGGGCGCCGTTGGTGAGGTCGGTGCCCTCCGCCACGATCTTGGCGATCGCGGCATCCGTGAGCTCGATGTTCATCCCGTTGGCGATCAGGCGCTGGCGCAGGTCGTCCACGAGCAGGTGCGCGATGCTCGTCAGGGCGTCGCCCGAGAGCTTCTGGAAGACCACGATGTCGTCGACGCGGTTCAGGAACTCGGGGCGGAACAGGCGCTTGAGCTCGCCCATGGCCCGGGTGCGGATCTCGTCCGCGGTGAGGCCCGCCTCCCCGGTGGTGCCGAAGCCCACGCTCGCGTCCTGCGCGATCTCGCGCGCGCCCACGTTGGAGGTCATGATGATCACCGTGTTGCGGAAGTCCACGGTCTTGCCCTGGCCGTCGGTGAGGCGGCCCTCGTCGAGCACCTGCAGCAGGATGTTGAAGATGTCGGGATGGGCCTTCTCGATCTCATCGAACAGCACGACGGAGTAAGGATGGCGCCGCACCGCCTTGGTGAGCTGGCCGCCCTCGTCGTGGCCCACGTAGCCCGGGGGGCTGCCGATGAGCTTCGAGACCTCGTACTGGCTCGCGAACTCGCTCATATCGAAGCTGATGAGCGCGTCCTTGCTGCCGAACAGGTACTCCGCGAGCGTCTTGGCGAGCTCGGTCTTGCCCGTACCCGTGGGGCCGAGGAAGATGAACGAGCCGCCGGGGCGGCGCGGGTCCTTGAGCGGGGAGCGGCTGCGGCGGATGGCCTTGGCCACGGCGCGCACGGCCTCGTCCTGGCCGATGATGCGCGTCTTCAAGGCGTCCTCGCAGGCGAGCAGGCGGCGCGACTCGCTCTCGGTGAGCGAGGAGACGGGCACGCCGGAGGTGGCGGAGACGATGTCGGCGATCTGCGCGACGTCGATGGTGATCGGGCTCGCGTCGAGCTCCGCGTTCCAGGCGGTGCGGGCCTCGGACAGGGCGATCTCGGCCTCGTGCTGCTGGCTCTTGAGCTCCGCGGCACGGTTCATGTCGTCGGCGCCGGTCGCCTCCTCCACCGCCGCTTTGAGCTCGGCCACGCGCGCCTCGGCGGAGCGCACCGGCTCGGGGGCGCGGTTCGCGGCGATGCGGGCGCGGGCGCCGGCCTCGTCGATGAGGTCGATGGCCTTGTCGGGCAGGAAGCGGTCCTGGATGTAGCGGGCCGACAGCGACGCCGCCGCCTCGACCGCCGCCCGGGTGTAGCGCACGTGGTGGTGCTCCTCGTAGCGCGGGAGCAGGGCGTCGAGGATCTTGACCGTGTCCTCGACGCTCGGCTCCTCCACGTCGATGGTCTGGAAGCGCCGCTCGAAGGCGGGGTCCTTGGTGAGGTACTTGCGGAACTCCTCGGCGGTGGTGGCGCCGATGATCTGGAAGGCGCCGCGGGCCAGCACCGGCTTCAGCATGGAGCTCGCGTCGATGGAGCCCTCGGCCGAGCCCGCGCCGATGAGCGTGTGCATCTCGTCGATGAACAGGATGACATCGTCGGCCTCGGTGGCCTCGGCGATGACGTTCTTCAGGCGCTCCTCGAACTCGCCGCGGTACTTGGCGCCCGCCACGAGGCCGGGCAGGTCGAGCGTCCAGACGTTCATGTCGACGAGGTTCTCCGGCACGTCGCCGGCGGCGATGCGCTGGGCGAGCCCCTCGACGATCGCCGTCTTGCCCACACCCGGGTCGCCGAGGATGAGCGGGTTGTTCTTGGTGCGGCGGGAGAGGATCTCCATCATGCGGGAGACCTCCTTCTCGCGCCCGATGACCGGGTCGAGCTTGCCGTCGCGCGCCTCGGCGGTGAGGTTGGTGCCGAACTGCGCGAGCGTGCTCGCGTCCGCATCGTCGCCGCGCGCGGACTCGCCGGAGAAGAACGGCAGCCCCGCGCCGGGGCGCCCGGAGGCGGAGCCGGCCATGGGCCGCTTGCGGCTCTGGTCCTTGGCGGTGAGCTTGTCGACCGCGCCCCGGACGGAGGCGGCGGAGACGCCCAGGCGCATGAGGATGTCCATCGCCATGCCGTCGCCCTCGTCGACGATACCCACGAGCAGGTGCTCGGTGGAGACGTAGGTCTGGTTGTTCTCGCGCGCCAGGCGGAAGGCGCGCTCCATGACCGAGATCACGCGCGGCGTGAAGGCGAGCTTGGCCGCCTCGGCGGGCTCGTCGCCGGGCTGCGTGGTGAGGATCTCGTCGAGCTGGGCGCCGATGTCCTCATAGGAGATCTCGAGGGTCCGCAGCGCCTCGGCGGCGATCCCCTCGCTCTCCTTGGCGAGCGCGAGCAGCAGGTGCTCGGTGCCCACCTTGTTCGTCTTGCGCGCGAGCGCCTCCTCCTTCGCCATGGACATGACGCGGCGCGCGCGGTCGGTGAATCGATCTAGCATGCGAATACCTCTAACGTGCAATCCGTCGTGGTTCGTTTTCAGAAAGATGCTGTACCCAGAGTTGCATTATCTTAACCGATGATTCCGGCGCCTGCGCCCCGGTCACACTTTCGCTACCGCGGCGATCCGTCCTTTCAGCTGAAAGGATAAACCCTGGAGCGCGCTCCAGGGGAAGGGAGGGGCCGGGAGCCGTCTTGCCGAGGATGCAGTGCGCGGCGCACCGGACCCGCGGCGGGCCGGACCCCTCCGCCGCCCGCCGCGTCGCGCATTAGCCCATCGGGCAGACGAGCTCCGCCGCCCGCCCCGCGAGCGCCTCGACCTCATCGCGCGAGGGAATGGACTGCTGGGCGCCCACGCGCGTGGTGGCGAGAGCCGATGCCGCGGACGCCCATGCGAGGGCCAGCTGGATGTCCATGCCGCCCGCCAGCCCCGCCACGAGCGCACCGATGTAGGTGTCCCCCGCGCACGTGGTGTCCACCGCGTCGCAACGGGGAGGGGTCGCGCGGAGGAGCCTGTCGCCGGAGAGCACGGCGGAACCGCGGTCGCCGAGGGTCAGCGCGACCGTGGGGACCCCGCGCTCCGCCAGACGCTCCAGGGCGCTGCAGATGGTCCCGTCATCATGCGGGAAGACCCCTGTGATGGCCTCGCACTCGGTCTCGTTGGCGCATACCAGGTCGACATCCGCCCAGACCGACTCGGGCAGCGGGCAGGCCGGGGCGGGATTGAGCACCGTGTACATCCCGCGGACCCGGGCATCCGAAAGTGCGGCGAGGGTCGCCTCAAGGGAGCACTCGAGCTGGGTGAGGAACACGTCGCCGGCTTTGGCGAGGGCGTCGAGCGACGCGGAGACGTCGTCTGCCGCGAGCATCCGGTTCGCCCCCGCGTCCAAGATGATGCGGTTGTCGCCCTCGACCCGCGCGATCGACGCCACACCGGTGGGGACGCCGGTGAGCCGCCGGACATGGCGGCTCGAGACCCCGGCATCGGAGAGGGCGGCGACCATCCTGTCGCCGAACACATCCTCGCCCACCGCGCCGACCATGTGCACCCGCGCCCCCATACGGGCGGCGGCCACCGCCTGGTTGGCACCCTTGCCGCCGGGGTTCATCAAGAAGCCGCGCCCGGAGAGGGTCTCCCCCGCTTGGGGCATGCGGTCGGCCTCGATGGAGAGGTCCATGTTCAGGCTACCGAAGACGATGACGTCGGCCATGCGCGCCCCTTCCCTCCCAAGGATACGAAACAACTCCTTTGTACCACGCTTTCGGCACGAACAGGAAACGGACCGGGCGCCGGCGCCGGAGCGCCGCTGCCCCCGGAAAGGTGCACCGTGCCCCGGGAAGGCCGGATCCGTCCGCTTCGGGGCGAGGCCGGACTTCCCGGGGCATGCCGTGTCGTTCCCGGGGCAGGTCATGGCTTTCCCGGGGTGGGGCGCGGGCTTCCCGGGGCATGCTGCGGTGCCCCGGGACAGAGCGCCGTGCTCCCGGGGCAGGACACAGATGAGGGGATGAAACGAACCCGTCCCCGACCAACCCCCGAGGCGTTTGTACTGTACCTAAGCATTTTTTCGTCAGCCTGCCGATTCCCCTTCACATCCGCCCGGTATTGGGTATCGTTGCAGTGGCACATCAACCCCCTAGAAAGACTGCAGGTCCCGTCCGTATGACCGACATCCAGCGCGAAACCCCTCTCGATCCCGATTCCCCCTCCCCCGCCGACGACAGCCTCCTGCTCGGCCTCGACGTGGGGTCGACCACCGTCAAGGCGGTCGCCGTCGACCCCGCGACCGGGAGCGTCCTCTACACCAGCTACGAGCGGCATCACGCCCATCAGGCCGCCTGCGCGGCGCAGGCCCTGCGCGCCGCCGCGCGGGCCCTCCCCGGCCGCACCTTCCGCATCGCCGTCACCGGGTCGGGAGCCGCCCCCATCGCCGAGGCGTGCGGCGCGCCCTTCGTCCAGGAGGTCGTCGCGGGCGCACGCGCGGTCCAGGCCCTCTACCCGCAGGCGCGCACGGTCATCGAGCTCGGCGGCCAGGACGCCAAGATGATCTTCTTCGCGCACGACCCCTACCGCGGGGCGTCGCGCGTGGACGACATGCGCATGAACGGCACCTGCGCGGGCGGAACCGGGGCCTTCATCGATGAGATCGCCTCGGTGCTCGGCGTGCAAACCGAGCAGTTCGAGGACCTCGCATCCCGGGGCACGACCGTCTACGAGATCTCCGGCCGCTGCGGCGTGTTCGCGAAGACCGATATCCAGCCGCTGCTCAACCAGGGGGTCGCCAAGGAGGACATCGCGCTGTCCACCTTCCACGCCCTCGTCAAGCAGACGGTCGGCGGGCTCGCGCAGGGCCTGGACATCAACGCGCCCGTCGTCTTCCAGGGCGGCCCGCTCACCTTCAACCGCACCCTCGTGCGCGTCTTCTCCGAACGCCTCGGCCTCGCCCCGGACGAGGTCATCATCCCCGAGCACCCCGAGACCATCGTCGCCCGCGGCGCGGCCCTGTGGCTGCCCGGATCCCAAGACGAGGCCGCCCGCGCCCCGCGCGACCTGGAGGACGTAGCCCGGGCGCTCGACGGCATGGCCGAGCGCCCCCAGCGCCGCCGCTCCGCGGCCCCGGCGTTCTTCTCCTCGACCGAGGAGCGGCTCGCCTTCGAACGCCGCCACGAGCTGCGCCGGATCGCCCCGCCCGAGCTGCGCCCCGGCGACCGGCTCACCGTCCACCTGGGCATCGACGCCGGCTCCACGACCACCAAGCTCGTCCTGCTCGACGGCGAGGGAACGCCCATCGACTCCTTCTACTCCTCCAACCAGGGCGAGCCCGTCGACGTGGCGCGCGACGCCCTGGTGGCGCTCCACGACGCCTACGAGAAGCGCGGCGTCGAGCTCGAGGTCGCCTCGATCGGCACCACCGGCTACGGGGAGCAGCTGTTCGCACGGGCCTTCGGCGCCGACTACCACACCGTCGAGACCGTCGCGCACGCCCGGGCGGCGCTCGCCTACGAGCCGGACGCCTCGTTCATCCTCGACATCGGCGGCCAGGACATGAAGGCGATGTGGGTCGACCGCGGCGTCATCACCGACGTGATCGTCAACGAGGCCTGCTCGAGCGGCTGCGGGTCGTTCCTTGAGAACTTCGCCCGCTCGCTCGGCATCCCCGTGGAGGACATCGCCGCGACGGCGTTCTCGTCCGCCGAGCCCGCCGCGCTCGGCAGCCGCTGCACCGTCTTCATGACCTCGAGCGTCATCTCCGAGCAGCGCGACGGCAAGACGCCGGCCGACATCATGGCCGGCCTGTGCCGCTCCATCATCGAGAACGTGTTCACCAAGGTCGTGCGCGTGCCCAACATGGACGCCCTCGGGGAGCACATCGTGGTGCAGGGCGGCACCTTCGCCAACGACGCGGTGCTGCGCGCGTTCGAGCAGTACGTGGGGCGCGACGTCACCCGCAGCCCCTATCCCGGCCTCATGGGCGCCATCGGCGCGGCCCTGCTCGCCAAAGAGCACGTCGAGCGCGCCGCGCAGGCGGCGGGACCCGCGGGCGCGGACGGCGCGCGGGACGGGTCGGACGCGCGCGGCGGCACCTCGTTCATCGGCTTCCCCGCGGTCCGCGCCCTCTCCTTCACCCGCGAGGGGAACGTGACCTGCCCGTTCTGCGGCAACCACTGCGCGCGCACCATCATCAGCTTCTCCACGGGCGACCGCTACGTGACCGGCAACCGCTGCTCGCGCGGCGAGGTGCTGGGGGATCCGGGCGAGCCCGAGGTCCGCGCCCGGGCCAAGCGCGCGGCGGCGGCCGTCGCGAGCGTCCCCAACCTGTTCGAGGAGCGCACGCGCCTGCTGTTCCGCACGCCCGAGTACGACCGCGTCCTGCCCGACAACGGCATCAGGATCGGCATCCCGCGCGCCCTGGCCGTCTGGGACTCCGCGCCCTTCTGGAACGCGCTGCTCGGGTCGCTCGGTTTCACCGTGGTCCTGTCGTCCATGAGCTCGCACGCGATGTACGAGCGCGGGCTGCCGGCCGTATGCTCCGACACCATCTGCTTCCCGGCCAAACTCGTCCACGGGCACATCCGCGACCTCGCCGACAAGAAGGTCGACCGCATCTTCATGCCGATCATCACCACCGTCGCGCCCGAGGGCACGGCCGAGACCGCCGAGTCCATGTGCGCGGTGGTGAAGGGCTACCCCATGGTGATCCGCTCGTCGGACAACCCGACGCAGCGCTTCGGCATCCCCCTCGACTCGCCGCTGTTCCACTGGTACACCGCCGAGGACCGCGAGCGCCAGCTCGCGCAGTACCTGGCCGCCACCTTCGATATCCCCGCCGACGCGACCCGCGCCGCCCTCGCGGAAGCCGACCGCGCGCAGCAGGCCTTTACCGACGCGCTCGAGCGCCGCGGCACCGAGGTGCTCGAACAGGTCCAGGCGCGCGGCGGCACGGCCGTCGTGCTCGCGGCGCGTCCCTACCAGACCGACCCGCTCGTCAACCACAACCTGCCCGGCATGTTCGTGGAGCAAGGCGTCCCGGTGCTCACCGCCGACGCCGTCCCCGGCATGCGCGAGGTCGACCTCACGCGCAGCCGCCTGGACATCGCCAACAACTACCACGCGCGGATCCTGTCGTGCGCGCTCATCGCCGCGCGCACCGAGGGGCTCGAGTTCGCGCAGATCGCGAGCTTCGGCTGCGGGCATGACGCCTACCTGGCCGACGAGGCCGCCCGCCTCATGCACGAGGTCTCGGCCAAACGGCCCCTGTTGCTGAAAGTCGACGAGAGCGCCGCCGAGGGCGCGCTGCGCATCCGCGTGCGCTCCTTCCTGGAGACCACGCGCATCCGCCGCGAGCGCGGCGAGGGCGATGCCGATGAGGTCCGTGAGCTCGGCGATCCCTACCCCGTCAAGTTCACCCGCGACGAGCGCGACACCTACACGGTGCTCGTGCCCAACACCTCGCATGCTTTCTCGCGCCTCATGGCGGCAGCCTTCACCAAGCAGGGCATCAACGCCGTCTCGCTGCCGGTCGGCCGCGAGAACGCCATCCGTCTGGGCAAGCGCTACGTCCACAACGACATCTGCTTTCCCGCACAGATCGTGATCGGCGAGGTCCTCGACGCGCTCATGAGCGGTCGGTACGACCTCGACCGCACCGCCGTCATGATGGCCAAGTACGTGGGCGACTGCCGTCTCACGCACTACTCCGCCCTGCTGCGCAAGGCGCTCGACGACGCCGGCTTCGCGCACGTGCCCATCATCACCAACGATCTTGCCGACGACCACGATCTGCATCCCGGCTTTAAGATGAGCCTGCTCACCGCCATGCGCATCGCCTACGGCCTGCCCATGATCGACGCGCTCGAGGAGCTGCTGCGCAAGACCCGCCCCTACGAGATCGAGCCCGGCGCGTCCGACCGCGCCTTCGAGATCGCCCTCGACCACGTGATCGAGGGCATCAAGACCCGCGGCGTGCGCGGCGGCGTCGCCGGGTTCCGCCGTGCCGTCGAGGTGATGGCGGACGTGGAGGTCGACCGCTCGAACCCGCGCCCGCGCGTGCTCATCGTCGGCGAGTACCTGCTGAACTTCCATCCCGGGGCGAACCGCGACATCGAGCTGTACCTCGAGCGCAACGGCTTCGAGGTGATCGAGGCGCGCATGACCGACGTCATCCGCAAGACCTACTTCTACAAGCACGCCCAGGTGCGCGAGTACGGCATCCACAAGCCCTTCGCCCAGCGCGCCGAGTGGGCCGTGTCCGACGACGTCTTCGAGTTCGCGCAGAGTGCGACCGACCGGATCGCCCGCCGCCATCCGCTCTACGAGCCGCCCGAGCGCATGGGCGAACTCGTGCGAGCGAGCGACGACATCGTGCACCACACGTTCGACGCCGGCGAGGGCGTGTTGATCCCCGCCGAGATCCTGCACCATGCGGCGCACGGCTGCCGCGCCTTCATCATCCTGCAGCCCTTCGGGTGCCTGCCCAACCACATCGTGGGCCGCGGCATCGTGAAGAGCCTGAAGGAGCGCTACCCGGACGTCTCGATCCTGCCGCTCGACTACGACCCGGACACGAGCCAGGCCAACATCGAGAACCGCCTCCAGATGCTCATCATGGAGGCGCGCGAGCAGGGGTAGCCTCCCGGGCGGCCCTGACAGTGGACGGCCCGGCGGCTTCACGCTCGACGTCCTTGCGCGTTGGGCGCGAGCAGGGGCAGCCTCCCGGGCGGCCCTGAAGCGCAGAGACCCGTTCCCCGCTCGACGTCCTCGTGCTGCGCACTGCGGGATGTCTCGCTTGGGAACGGGTCTCTGCGTTCCAGGGCCTTGCGGTGCCCCGGCTCGCGGGGGGCCGGGGAAATGATGGCGCGCCGGCGCTCACGGCTCGCGGAGCAGCTCCACGCCCAGCACGTCGATGAAGCGGTCGACCAGCGCCGGGCGGCGGCCCCGGCGGGTGCGGACGCCCAGGGAGATGGTGCCCAGCCCCTTGACCGGGACGAAGTTCAGATCGGCGCGGTGCATCGCCGGGATGTCGGCCATCAGCGTGAACGCCACGCCCGCATGCGCGAGCGCGAGGGCGATCTCCATGCACTGGCACATCATCATGCGCTCCGGGTCGACCCGCAGGCCCGCGTCGCGCTGGGCCCGCACGATCGCCGCGGGCGACATGCGCGGGTTCACCACGGCGATCCGACCGGCCTCGGCCAGCTCGTCCAGCCCCACCGTCTCCCGCTCGCACGCCGCCAGCGGATGCTGGCCGCTGTAGACGCACGCCACGGGGACGTCGATCACGCGGCGGAACACGGTCGCCCCCGCGGGGTCGCCGTCCGGGTCGCGGTAGGCGAGCATCACGTCGATCATCCCGGTCTCCAGCATGTCGCACAGCGCGGAGTACGGCCCCATGCGCAGCACCGGGTCGAACGCGGCGTCCTCCCGGTGGATCCTGCCCATGACCGGGGCGAGCAGCTGGGCCTCCATCCCGTCGGTCACGCCGATGCGCAGCGTGTCGGCGCTGCGCGCGCCGCCGCGCGCGACGCGGCGCTTGGCCTGATCCGCCAGCGCGAGCATCTCGTTGGCCGTCGCCAAAAACTCGATGCCCTCGTCCGTGAGGCGGACCGAGCGCGTGCTGCGCACGAGCAGCGAGCACCCCAGCTCCGTCTCGAGGGCCTGGATCTGGTGGCTCACGGTCGGCTGCGACACGTGCAGCGCCTCCGCGGCCCTGGAGAACGAGAGCTGCGAGGCGACCTCGACGAAGCACGAAAGCTGCATGGTGTTCACAGGGCGCTCCCTTCATGAAGGTGTCTCTATCTAACGTTATAACATATAGCTATCAATAATCGAAAAGACGAACCTCCTCCCCCAAATTTGAACGGCAATACTAACCTCCGATTCGAACCAACGGAAGTTTCGTAGGTGCTCATGGGAGAGCTGCCCGCCCCGCTGGGGCGGTATCGCAGGGAGGCCGCGCTCGCGGTCACGGGAACCGTGGGGGAGGTGGTGATAGAGGTCTTCCTGCCCTTCATCATGGCCTACATCATCGACCGCGGCGTGGAGGCCGGCGCCGACGGGTTCATCCGCCGCCTTCCGGACGGGTACCGGACGGTCGTATCGGGCGACGGGGCGGGGCTCTCCCAGGGCCAGTGCCAGCTGCTCGCCATCGCGCGGGCGGCCGTCGCCGACCCGCCGGCCCTCATCCTGGACGAGGCGACCTCGTCGATCGACACGCGCACCGAGGAGGTCGTGCAGCGCGGCATGGACGCGCTCATGGCCGGTCGCACGACCTTCGTCATCGCGCACCGGCTGTCCACGGTGCGCGACGCCGACTGCATCTGCGTCATGGAGGACGGCCGCATCGTGGAGCGCGGCGACCACGAGGAGCTCATGGGGCTGCGCGGGCGGTACTGGCAGCTCTGCACCGGCGGCTCGGCGGACGGCCGGCCGGCGGCATGACGGGCGGCGGCAAGACCGGGCGAGCCTGCCCCGGGAGCGATGGCACGTACCCCGGGAACGAGCGCTCCTGCCCCGGGAAGGGCGGAATCCGCCTCGGGCCGTGGAAAACAGCGTTCCCGGGGCATGGACACCCCGAGCGGGGGTCAAGAGGTCGAGAGGGGGCGTGCCGTCGGAGCGGCCGCGGCCGGGCGGCCGCAGCCGAGACGCGCCCCGTCGTCATGGAGTCCCGGGGGCGACGGGCCGCGCCCTGATGCCGCGTCAGCCCAGCAGGCGCCGGCTCGCGGCGAGCTGGACGACGAGCCCCGCCGCCGCGACGCCCCAGAGCACGAGGTAGCCGCCGGCACCCAGCAGGAGCCCGCCGAGCGCGGAACCCACCCCGCCGCCGATGAAGACGCCGGAGCCGATGAGGCCCGTGCAGAGCCCCGCCCGCCCCGGGTCCGCATCCATGGAGAGCGTGACAAGCGTCGGCTGGACCAGGATATAGCCCAAGCCGAGGCACCCCGCGGCGACGAGGGCCGGGACCCACGACGCGGTGGCCGCGCTCGCGAGCAGGGCGCAGGCGGCGGCGACCGCCGACGCCTCGCCCACGGCGATGACGCCGGGCAGCCCGAGGCGCCCGCCCAAGCGGCCGGACAGAGCGCCGCCGACCAGGCAGAACACGCCGTAGAGCATCATCACGAGGCCCGCCTCCGTGGACCCGAGGCCGCACACCGCGTTGAGGAAGGTCCCCATGAGGCCGTAGACGCCGAGAAACAGCACGCCGGTCGAGCAGGCGAGGAGGAACACGGCGCGGTGCGGCCCGAGGAAGATGCGCACGGCGGTGGCGAGGAAGGCGACGACGGGGCTCTCTGCCCCCGTCCCCCTCCGCCCGGAAGCGGCGCGGGCGCGCGCCTCGCCCGCCGTCCCGTCCGCACGCCCGTGCCCGCCCGCAGCGGAAACGCCACCGGAGCCCCCCGACGTCCGAGAGCAGCCCCCTCCCGCAGCGGAAACGCTCCCGGAGCCTCCCGACGTCCGCGACCCGGCTCCGTCCGGCTCGCGCAGCGTCGACAGCAGGATCCACGCCGCCGCGGCGAGGATGCCGAACGATGCGAAGGCGACGCGCCACCCCACCAGCTCGGTCAGGATGCCGCCGAGCCCCGCGGAGAGCCCCTGGCCGGTGAAGGTGATCCCCATGAGCATGCCCACCGCGCCGCCGCGGCGCGCGGGCTCCACCACGTCCCCCACGAAGGCCTGGGAGACCGAGATGATCCCGGCGGCGAAGCAACCCGTCAGGATGCGGGCGGCGACCAGCAGCTCGAGGCTCGGCGCGGCGGCGCACAGCACCGTCCCCGCGCACAGCCCGAGCACGATCGCGCGCAGCAGGTGCAGGCGCCCCACGCGGTCGGCGATCGCCCCGCACACCGGCTGGAGGGCGCCGTAGGGCACCATGTAGGCGGTGAGGACGACCGTCGCCGCCGCGGGCAGCACGGAGAGCCCGCGCGCGATCGCGGGCAGCGCCGGCGAGACGAACCAGTTGTCGGCGGCGGACACCAAGCCGCAGAACCCCAGCACCGCGATGACATGCAGCTGCGCGCGCGTGATCGGCCTCCGCGACCCGTCGGCGGCCGCCCGTGCCTCCCCCGACGCGCCCGTCGACCCATCTTCCATGGAACAACCCCCTATCCCGGCCATAAAGGAGGCCGCGCCGGACGCCGGAGCGTCGACGCGGCCCCTCGAGGACGCCGCGGCCGCATGGCCGGGCGGAGGCAGGCGATCAGTACAGCTTGGCGCCCGCCGGGATGGCGTCGTCGAGCATGAGCAGGTTCAGGCGCTCCTCATCGCCCTCCTTGTGGATGGCGCTGATGAGCATGCCGCAGGACTCCACCCCCATGAAGGCGCGCGGCGGCAGGTTGGTGATGGCGACGCAGGTGCGGCCGACCAGGTCCTCCGGCTCGTAGTAGTCGTGGATGCCGGAGACGATGACGCGGTCGGTGCCCGAGCCGTCGTCGAGCGTGAACTTCAACAGCTTCTTGCTCTTGGGCGGCACGACGCAGTCCTTGACCTTGACCACCCGGAAATCGGAGCGGCTGAAGGTGTCGAAGTCGACCTCGTCGGCGAACAGCGGCTCGACGGCGACCTTGTCGAGATCGAGCGTCGGCAGCTTGTTGGGGGCGACGGCGGCGGACGCCTCGGGGGACGCCGCCGCGGCCTTCTTGGGGGCGCCGGGCCGGCGCTCGGGCTTCATGTGCGGGAACAGCAGGACGTCGCGGATGGAGGCCTGGTTGGTGAGCAGCATGACCACGCGGTCGATGCCGATGCCGATGCCGCCCGCCGGGGGCATGCCGTACTCGAGGGCGCGCACGTAGTCCTCGTCGTACTCCATGGCCTCCTCGTCGCCGGCGAACTTCTCCTCGACCTGCGCGCGGAAGCGCTCGGCCTGGTCGACCGGGTCGTTCAGCTCGGAGAAGGCGTTGGCGTACTCGTGGCCGGCGATCACGAGCTCGAAGCGGTGGGTGAGGCGCGGGTCGTCCTCATGGCGCTTGGCGAGCGGCGAGACCTCGACGGGGTAGTCGGTGACGAAGGTAGGGTTCACGATGGAGCCCTCGCCCAGCTCGTCGTAGAGCTCGGCGACGAGCTTGCCGGCGCCCCACTCGGGCTTGGTCTCGATGCCGTGCTCGGCGCAGGCGGCGCGCAGCTCCTCGACGGGGGTGTCGAGGGTGATCTCACGGCCCAGCACGTCGGACACGACGCTCGTCATGGGACGGCTCGGCCACGTGCCGGACAGGTCGATCGTCTGCCCCTGGTACTCGATCTGCTCGGAATCGTTCACGGCGGCGTTCGCGGCCTTGATGACGCCCTCGGCGAGCTCCTTCATGCCCTCGAGGTCGGAGTAGGCGCGATAGGCCTCCATGGTGGTGAACTCGGGGTTGTGGGTGAGGTCCATGCCCTCGTTGCGGAAGATGCGGCCGATCTCGAACACGCGCTCGTACCCGCCCACGAGCAGGCGCTTCAGGTGCAGCTCCGTCGCGATGCGCAGGTAGTTCTCCTGGTTCAGCGCGTTGAAGTGCGTGATGAAGGGCTTGGCCGTGGCGCCGCCCTGGATCGTCTGCAGGATGGGGGTCTCGACCTCCATGTAGCCGTTGTCCTCCATGTAGCGGCGGAAGGCGGAGACGATGGCGGAGCGGCGGCGGAAGGTCTCGCGCACGTCGGCGTTGACGATCAGGTCGACGTAGCGCTGGCGGTAGCGCGTCTCCTTGTCGGAGAGGCCGTGGAACTTCTCGGGCAGCGGGCGGACGGCCTTGGAGAGCAGCGTGAGCTTGCGGGGGGCGACGGAGAGCTGGCCGCGCTTCGTGCGCACCACGACGCCCTCGGCGCCCACGATATCGCCCAGGTCGAGCTCGCCGAGCAGCTCCCACGCCTCGGAGGGCATGTCGTTGATGCGGCAGAACAGCTGCATGTCGCCGCTCGGGTCGCGCAGCACGATGAACATGATCTTGCCCTGGCCGCGCTTGGCCACGACGCGGCCGCCGATCTTCACGACGTCGGCGGTGTCCACGCCCGCTTCGAGGTCGGCGTAGCGGGCCTCGATGTCCGCCGCGTGGTCGGTGACGTCGGAATGCTCCGGGTAGGGGTTCACGCCGGCGGCGTAGAGCGCGGCGCGGTCCGCCAGACGGCGGGCGCGCTCGTCGTTGGCCGTCGATGCGTCGGGCGTGGCGGTCTGGTTGTCTTCCATGGTTGTCCTCCGAACTGAAAACGCCCCCTGAGGCCGCGAGGTCCCAGGGGGCTGACGATGATGCCGTCGACGCGCGGGACCGTGCGGCCTAGCGCGTGATCTTGGTGATGGTGTAGACGCGGCTCTTGCCGGCGGGGGTGACGACCTCGACGGTCTCGCCCTCGGCGCGGCCGATGATGGCGCGGCCCACCGGGGACTCGTTGGAGATCTTGTGCTCGAGCGAGTTGGTCTCGGTGGTACCGACCAGGGTGACGTCGGTGGCGACGCCGTCGCCGTCGACGAGCGACACCGTGCAGCCGATGGAGACGATCAGGCCGTAGGCGGAATCCTCGACGTCGCGGGCGTTGGACAGGATGGCCTGGATCTCCGCGATGCGCGCAGCGTTCTTGGCCTGGTCCTCCTTGGCGGCGTCGTACTCGGCGTTCTCGGAGAGGTCGCCGAAGGCGCGGGCCTCCTTGATGTGCTCGATGATCTCACGGCTCTTCTCGCCCTCGCGCCACTCCAGCTCCTCGACGAGCTTCTGGCGACCCTCAGCTGTCAGTACGATCTCGCTTGCGTCCATACGCGTCTCCTTGCGTCTCCTCGTCTCCGCCGCGTCCGCGTCGTCGCGCGGCGGTTGGCATGCAAAACATGAAAAACCGGCTCGCCCGCTGGGCAAGCCGGTCATCGCTCACCCCTGTGAGGTGGGACTAGTCCTCGTCGGCCGAGCTCTCGTCCTTGTCCGCCTTGGCCTTCTTGGCCTCGGCCAGCTTCTCCTCGAGCTCGCGGATCTCCTTGTCCTCCTCGCTCTCGGGCTCCTCCTCGGTGGCGGCGTCGTCGCCGGACATGCCCTCGCGGATGTTCTTGACCGTCTTACCCAGCGAGGCGCCGAGCTTCGGCAGGTTCTTGGGGCCGAAGATGAGCAGGGCGATGACCAGGATGATGATCCATTCGGTACCCTTAGGGAACATACTTTTCCTCCCAAACAGATGGCGGCGTCAGCGCGGAGGCACGCATCGGGGAAACCGGGCGTCTCCAGCTCGAAAGAGTATACCGCGCCCCTGTGGCGCGGACAACACCGCCATATTTTACACGTCAGACCACCCCCGCGGCCGACCTGCCCGGATTTGGGCAAACGCACACGAGGTCCGCGCGTATGTCAGGCAGGTGTCAGCTTCGGGTCAGGCGCCTGCGGGGCGGGAATCGGACCCGAGGACGGCATGTGCCCGCGAACGCAAAACAGGTCAGAGCGAAACCCGCTCTGACCTGCTTCAATGCGATGGTCGGGTTGACTGGATTTGAACCAGCGACCCCCGCGTCCCGAACGCGGTGCTCTACCAAACTGAGCCACAACCCGAAGGCGGAAGCTATCCTAACACACTCTTCGGCCGAATGCTAGCCGACAGCCACAACCGGTCCCGACTTCTCCATTTTTGCCGCTTGCGCCCACCAACCGCGCTCCTCGAGCGCGGAGCGGACGATCGCCTCGGCGGCCATCTGGGTGTCGCAGACCGCGAACACGGCCGACCCCGAGCCGGAGACCTCCGCGGCGCGGACGCCGGGCTGCTCGCGCAGCCATGCGCGGACCTCGGCGATCTGGGGCACGAGCTCGCAGGCGACCGGGGCCAGGTTGTTGGACACGCTCGCGAAGAGCGCCTCCTCGTCGTGCGCGCGCAGGGCGGCGAGCACCGGCTCCAGATCGCCCGCCGCGGGCGGCGCGGCGTCGAAGCGCTCGTAGGCCTCGCGCGTGGACACCCCGTCGGAGAGCGGCTTCACGAGGGCGACGGGCGTCCCGGTGAGCGGGCGGAAGATCTCGTCCATGACGTCCCCGGCGCCGGAGAAGTACGCCGGCGGCCCGTAGAGGAAGAACGGCACGTCGGCGCCGACGGAGCGCGCCACCTGGTCGATGCGCGGGTCGGTCGGGTCGACGCCCCAGTAGCGGCAGATCCCCATGATCACGGCGGCGGCATCGGAGGACGCGCCGCCCAGGCCGCTCTTGACGGGGATGTGCTTGTCGATGAGGATCGCGAAGGCGGGCTCGCGGTCGAAGGCCTCGCCCATCGCCACGGCCGCGCGATAGGCGGTGTTCTCCTCCATGGGGAAGTCCGCCTCGGGGACCGTGCGCACCATGAGGTGCTCGGCGGGCGCGATGGCCAGGGTGTCCGTGAGGTCGATGGCGGTCATGACCGAATCGACGCGATGGTAGCCGCGCCCGTCCTTCTCCGGATGCACGCCCAGGTAGAGGTTGATCTTCGCGGGCGCGGTCACCAGGAGGAACGCGGACCCGGACATGATCAGTGCTCCTCGAGCTGGTTGCCGAGAGGCGTGAACAGGCGCTCGCCCGACTCCGGGTCGAACAGCTCGACGGTGCCGGTGAGCACGTCGACGTACTGGTAGGACTGGCGGGACTTGCGCCCGCGGCGCTCCTCCACCTCGACGATGAACACGGACGGGTGGACGGTCTTGATGCAGCCCATGCGCTCGACGACGCGCGTGCGGCCCATGTTGGCCTTCACCTTGACGCGCTGGCCGATCATGCCGTTCAGCTTCTCATGGATCTCGTCAACGTGGTTGACTTCCATCTCCCCCATTGCGCCTCCTATGGATGATGGGGCTAAAAAGCGCTTCCGCGGTGCACGGCCGCGATGCACAGAGTGCCCCCAACGTAGCGATAAAGCTTACAGAGTATAGCAAGCGGCGGAAGGAAATGCACGTCACCGCGGTAGAGTGCGCGAGAGGACGGGCGGGCGACACGGGCAAGACCCGCAGGCGCCCGGCCGCTGGGTGCGGCGGGGCACGGGCGCGCCGCCCCGCGGGCATCGCCGCCGGGCGGGGCGCCCCCTACAGCAGGTCGGTGTCGAGCATCACGGTGAAGGGGCCGTCGTTCACGAGCCCCACCTGCATATCGGCGGCGAAGGTGCCGGTCTCGACCCGCCCCGTGTCGCGGCGTACGAGCTCGCAGAAGTACTCGTACAGCTCGCGCGCGAGCGCGGGGTCGCCGGCGTCCGTGAACGAGGGCCGGCGGCCGCGCCGGCAGTCGGCGTACAGCGTGAACTGCGAGACCACGAGCACCTCCCCGTCGACGTCGGCGAGGGACAGGTTGGTCTTGCCGTCCGCGTCCTCGTTGATGCGCAGGTCGCGCAGCTTCGCCCACAGCCGGTCGGCGTCCTCGCGCGCGTCCTCGTGCCCCACGCCCAGAAGCACCAGGTACCCGCGGCCGATCGAGGCGGTCACCTCGCCCGCTATCTCGACGCTCGCGCGGCGCACCCGCTGGACGAGCGCCCTCATGCCAGCTCGCCCGAGAGCTTCGCGGAGAGCTGCTGCAGCGCGTGGAAGCGATGGCTGATGGCGTTCTTCTCCTCGGGCTCGAGCTCCGCCATGGTCCTGCCCGGGGTGTCGTCGGGCAGGAACAGCGGGTCGTAGCCGAAGCCGTGCCCGCCGCGGCCCGCGAAGCCGATCGAGCCCTCGCAGAACCCCTCGCCGTAGGTCACCAGGCCGTCGACGTCGATGAGCGCCACGACGCTCACGAAGCGCGCGGTGCGCTCGCCCTGCGGCACGTCCGCCAGCTTCTCGAGCAGCTTGGCGTTGTTGGCTGCGTCGTCCCCGTGGACGCCGGCGTAGCGCGCCGAGTACACGCCCGGCTCGCCGTCGAGCGCATCGACCGCGAGCCCGGAGTCGTCCGCGATCGCCGGCAGCCCGGTCGCCTCGACCGCCGCCTCGGCCTTGATGAGGGCGTTGTCCAGAAACGTCGTCCCCGTCTCCTCGGGGTCGTCGAAATCCCCCAGCTGACCGAGGGCGACGAAGGTCACATCCGGCAGGACCCGGGACAGGATGTCGCGGATCTCGGTGAGCTTGTGCAGGTTGCCGGTGGCCACCACGATGGTGCGCGCCGGGTCGAGCGCGTCGATGTCGATCTTCTCAAGCGCCATGTTCGGCTCCTCTCATCCCCATGCGGGGCCCTGCCGGAACAAGGGCGCCGCGCCCGCGGAACCGTCTTCCGCGGCTGCGGCGGCACCCACCCCGGCCAGCGCCCCCTATTCGTCGTCGCGGAACGCCGTGATCTGATTCTGGAGGTCGACGAGCTGGCGGATGCCGGCATCCCCCAGGTCGAGCAGGCGGGTCAGGCGCCCGCGGTCGAACGGGGTGCGCTCGCCGGTGCCCTGCAGCTCCACGATCTGACCGGTGTCGGTCGCCACGAGGTTCATGTCGACCTCGGCATGGCTGTCCTCGACATAGTCGAGGTCGAGCAGCTCCGCGCCGTCGACCACGCCCATCGACACCGCGGCCACCTGCCCGGTGAGCGGCAGGCGCGCGATCTTGCCCGCGTCGACCCACGCCATGAGCGCGTCGTGCAGCGCGACCCAGGCGCCGGTGACGCTCGCGGTGCGCGTCCCGCCGTCGGCCTGGAGCACGTCACAGTCGACGGTGACGGTGTACTCGCCGAGGGCGCGCAGGTTGGTCACGGTGCGCAGGCTGCGGCCGATCAGGCGCTCGATCTCCATCGAGCGGCCCTTCCGCGCGCCCGTCTCGCGCTTGGAGCGGCGGTTGGTCGACGCCGGGAGCATCGCATACTCGGCGGTGACCCACCCCGCGCGGCTCGCGCGGCGCCACGCCGGGAGCCCCTCCTCGATGGTGGCGGCGCACAGCACCCTCGTGTCGCCGAACTCGACGAGGCACGAGCCGAGCGCGTGCTTCATCACCTCGCGCGTGAGCTTGACGGGGCGCATCGCGTCGGCCGCGCGGCCGTTCGCGCGCTTGATCTCGATCTGTTCCATGGCGTCCGTTCTCCTTGCCTTGCGCCCCGGCATGCGCCGGGGCGGGTTGCGCATCGCGTTCCAGTGTAGCGGGTCCGCCCGGCGGGCGGGCGCGGCCGCGCGGGCCTACCGTCCCCCGCGGGTCCGCCCGACCCGGCGGGGCCGTGCGGGCGCTAGCAGCGGTCGAGCTCGTCGAGGCCGATGTGCTCGATGCTCTTCAGCGGCTGGCCGAAGATGAAGCTGCCCGCAGCGGCGAACTCCGCGATGTTGTCCGAGGTCGTGGCGAACCGGTGCTGCGGCTCGACGTCCTCGCCGGCGAGCTGCTCCCGGCGGCACAGGATGTCGGTGAGCTCGCGGGTGGTCTCCTCGGCCGACGACACCACCCGCACGCCCGGCCCGAGCGCATGGCGGATGGGGCCGACGAGCAGCGGGAAGTGCGTGCACCCCAGCACGACCGTGTCCACCTGCGCGCCCGATTCCACGAGCGGCAGCAGCGTGCGCTCGACCTCCGCACGGTTCTCGGGCGTGTCGAACACGTCGCCGTCCTGCAGCCAGCGCTCCTGGAGGTGCGCGCCGGTCGCGAGCTCGCGCTCGACGATCTCGACGAAGCTCGGGGCAGGGCAGCCGTAGACCGACACGCCCGCATCGAGCGCCTTGATCGCGCGGGTGTAGGCGCCCGTGCGCACCGTGAGCGGCGTGGCCAGCACGCCCACGCGGCGCGTCCGGGTGCTGTTGATGGCCGCCCGTGCGCCGGGCGCGATGACGCCGATCACGGGCACGGGGAGCATCTGCTGGGCGAGGCGCAGGCCGGCCGCCGTGGCCGTGTTGCAGGCGATGATCATGATCTTGATGTCGCGCTCCGCCAGCCAGCGGCCCGCCTGCATCACGAAGGAGCGCACCTCGTCCTCCGTGCGCGTGCCGTAGGGGCAGCGCTTGGTGTCGCCCAGGTAGTAGATCGACTCGTGCGGCAGCGCCATCGCGATCGAGCGCGCTACCGTGAGGCCGCCCAGGCCCGAGTCGAACACGCCGATCGGGCGGTCGTTCTCCCGGTTCCCCATCGTCATCCCCTCCCTAACCGCGCGCCGCGAGCACGCAGCGCATCGCCTGCACCCAGCCGTCCACGATCCGCCCGCGCGTGACGAAGGCGTTGCCGTGGCTTTCCAGGAACGTCTCGGCGGACGGGTTCTTGAGGCCGTTCTCCACGAGGAAGAAGGTCGCGCAGAAGTCCGCCATCAGGAAGTCCGAGGCCGCATCGCCGATGGCGAGGGTCTCGGACAGGTCGATGCCGCGCAGCTCGCAGAAGCGCTCGATGCCGCGGCCCTTGTTGAGCCCGCGCGGCATGATGTTGAACGCGCGGCCCTTGACGCCCTCCGGCAGCTTCAGCGTGGTCGGCGCGGAGATGTAGTTGAGATAGCCGTTGTCGCCCCAGTCGAGCTCGGCGCCCGAGCGGCGGATGATGTCCCAGGCCTCCTCGTCGGGGATCTCGCCGCGCAGGCCGACGGTGACCTCGCGGTGCTTGTAGCCGGTCGACATGTCGTTGTGGTACTCGAGCAGCCCCGGCCAGCGGTCGGAGAACTCGTCCAGGATGCCCGTCGCCTCGATGCACTCGTGCGGCGAGTACCCCCAGATGGGGTTGAACGGCATGTCCGCGGTGAAGTACTCCCAGCGCGAATCCCCCCGGTCGAGCATGAGCAGGCCGCCCATCTCGCCGATGTAGGAGTTGAGGCCGAGCAGGCGCGTGTCCTCGTGCAGCATGGAGCGGTTGCGCCCCGAGCACGGGATCACCTCGATGCCCGCGCGCTTGAGCTCGACGAGCACGGTGACGAAGTCGAGGCTCGGCTCGCCCGCGGCGTCCGCCAGCGCGCACGAGCCGGGTGCGAGCATCGTCCCGTCGAGGTCGGTGAACACGTAGCGCACCCGGGCGAGGCGCTCGCGCAGCTCGCCCGAGGGGACGTCGGGCAGCACGGTGTGGGGCATGGGCACTCCTTTACACGCCGGGGCGACGCAGGGCGCGTGCACGCGGACGGGCGGCGGGGCGCCGCGGGCCGGGCACGGGCGCCGGCGCGCCGGGGACCGCTTGGTTGCGCACCCATTGTAGCCGCACGGCGGGGACGGGCCAAACGCGGGACCCGGATGATGGCGAGGAGGTGGACGGGACCGCGGGGCGCGGGACCGCACCGCCTCGCGGCGCCTAACGGCGCCGGCGCCTGATCGCCAGCGCGATGCCCGCGGCCGCGCAGACGGCGCCGGCTCCCCCCGCCGCGAGGACGGCGGCCGGCATGCCGTCGCCGGTCCGGGCCAGGATACCGGGCTCGCGTGCGGAGCCCGACGGATCGTCCGCATCGCCCGAGCTCCCATCCTGATCGGGAACCTCCGGGGCCTCCGGGTCCACGGGGGTATCCGGGTCTACGGGGGCATCCGGGTCTCCGGGAGTATCCGGGTCCCCGGGGTCGTCCGCGGCGGCGACCGGCTCGGTCATCGCGTAGCCGAGCGCCTCGGCGCCGTCTCCCCCGTCGGACGCCGCATCGCCCGCCGGCGCGCCCGCCGGCCCCGGGAGCTCGCCCATGGGCCAGCTCAGGGCGAGCCACGACCCGTCGTCCATCCAGACCCCCTGGACGGGCGCGTTGGCGATCACGCGGCCGACAGGCTCGCCGCCCACGGCCCCGTCGGAGGAGGCGGCGAACAGGACGGTCTCGAGCGGGGTATAGCCCGAGCCCTGCGCCTGGAAGCCGGTGACGGCGAGAGACCCGTCGCCGGCGAGCCTCACCCGGCTGAAGAAGGTCGACCCGGCGCCCGGCGCGGACGCCGCACCGGCCACGTCGACGGATCCCGTGAGCGCGCCCTCGGCGTCGAACACCGTCACCCGGGCCCCGGACTCCTCCCATCCCGCACCGCTCGCGCGCCCGAGCAGCGCCACGCGCCCGCCGCGCGCGTCGGCGTCCACGAGCTCCGTGATGCCGGCATCCTCCAGCTCGCGGACCTCGCCCGCCCCGAGCGCGTCGGTGACGGGCGCCGCCCCGAGCGCCGCGTCCTCGGTCCCGGACCCCGCCGCGCGCAGCGCCCGCGCCAGGTCCTCGCCGGAAACCATCATGAACCGCGAGGTCATCGCCTGCGGGTCGAAGCGCTCCCAGACCACGGTCCCGTCCCCGGCGGCCGCGGCGGCGGTCGCATCGAGGACCCCGAACGTCATCTCGGGGCCGTCCGGCCCCTCCTCGACCAGTGCCGCGAGCGTCCCGGCGAGCAGCAGGACGCCGTCGCCCGCGCGCATGGGAACGGGCGCGTCGAACGAGCGGATGGAACCGGCGTCCGCCGCCTCCCCGCTCCCGAGGTCGGCCAGCAGCACCCGCGCGCCCTCCCCGCCCATGAGCACGAGGGCCGCGCGGTCCCCGCCGAGCGCGCACGCCTCGATCCGGGTGCACGCCTCCACCTGCGGATAGGCGCCGCCGAGCTCGAGGCTGCGCTCCGCCGTCCCGTCCTCGGCGACGAGCTGCGCCGTGATGCGGTCGCCCTGCAGGGCGAACACGGCCCGCGCGTCCCCGTCGAGCTCGATCGGCTCGCTCACGACGCAGGCGGCGTCCGCCGCGCGCTCGATGTCGTACTCCCCGCTCCGCGCGATCCGGGCGACCTCGCCCGCGGCCACGGGCACCCGGGTCTCGGGCGACGCCGTCTCCTCGCCCGCGCCGTCCGCGCCGATCGAGAACTGCCCCGCGGGGAACACGACCTCGCAGACGGAATCGGGGCCGATGACGGTCGGGTCGAGGCGCGTCTCGACCTCGACCCGCGTGCCCTCCGCCCTGAGCGCGGCGGGATAGACCCGCCCGTCGATGACGACCGTCGGGTTCTCCATGAGCGAGGCGCGCACGGAGACCGACGCCTCGAACACCAGGGTGCCGGCGTTGTAGAGCGCCTGGCCGTCGACGGGCTCGAGCGCGAAGTCCGGCGTGTCGGGCTCGTCCAAGCCGCTGTGCGACACGGTGAGGGTCCCGGCATCGTCGCCGCACGCGTCGACGCGCACCCCGATGCCCGTGTACCCGAAGTTCGCGGCCTCGAAGAAGTTGGTCGAGGGATGGGTGTCGGGGGTCACCTCGTCGCCCTCCCGCAACATGCAGCCGTACTCGCCCGAGGCCGCGCCGCAGATGACATCGCCGCTCCCGGGCACGTGCATCTCGTCCATATCCGGGTCGATGAGCTCGATGAGCTGGTTGTTCACGGACCCGTACAGATTGCTGTGGATGAAGTCGAACCCTCCGTCGGTGAGCTCGGCCATGACGCGGTACATCCTGAAGCCGTTCGGGATGGCCTGCGGCTCCGCGTCCTCCGACACCGGGGGGAGGCACAGGCTCTGGTTGCCGGCGAACGTGTCGTACTGAAGCACGTAGTAGTCGGAGAACATACCCTCGTACTCGTTGGAGAGCACGATGATGCCGCCGGTCCGGGCGGGGTCGTCGTCCGTGTAGGTGGCAAGGCTGAGCTGCAGCGCCGAGGTGCCGTCGCCCCCCGGCGACACGCGCTCGACGACCTCGGCGCCGCGGCTCATCACGATGCCCGTGCTCGAGGCCTCGACGCGCGTGACCTCGTCCTCGTCGAGCCAGCCGAGCAGCCACTTGGAGAACCCGTTGTGGTCGCCCACGTTGTCCATCATCATGTCCGACCCCATGATGCCGGAGGGCCAGAAGGCGCCGCCGGTCTGGGTGGACGCGCTGTAGTAATCGGGCAGGCCCAGGACGTGCCCCGTCTCGTGGATGACGGTCGCCGCGGCGAAGGGGTCGTCCGACGGAAGGTGCAGGGTGACGACCTTGCTCGGCTTCACGCCGTCGAACGCCGTGCCCGTATCGCCCCAGGTCTGCGTGATGCTCCACCACGTCGACATCCAGCCGGTATCCCCTCCCGCGAAGTGCAGGTAGACGGCGTCGATGTAGCCGTCGGCGTTCGCATCGTAGTCGCTGTAGTCGATCTGCGCGTCGAGGGCGCTCATGGCCTCGGCGAACAGGGCGAGGACATCGTCGTCGTAGTGGCTGCGCGCATGGAGCGCGGTGTAGTCGAACGCGTCGCCCGAAATCGACAGCTTGCCGTACGACGAGCGACGGTAGTAGGAGGACAGGTCCTCGTAGGGGAACGAGCCCCCTCCCCCGTCGATGAGGGCGTCGAGCGCCTCGAGCGTATCGCCCTGCTCGAAGTCGAGGGCGGGCTCGTCGCCCTCCGCCGGGAAGGAGACACGCAGGGCGAGCACGCGGGCCTCGCCCTCGGTCGCCATGCCGCCGCGCCAGAAGATGGGCACGTTGCTCGAGCTGTGGGCGGTGGGCGCGGAATCGTCCCCCGCATCGCGCTCGACGGCGCGCGCCACGAGCGCTGGGTCGGGCTGGTCGAGGTCCAGCGCCTCGGCGAACTCCAGGCGCTCGTCGAGTGTGCCGTCCGCCTCGTAGGCCTCGCGCTGCGCCTCGGTGAGCTGGCAGGGAGAGGCGGCGGCGGGGCGGGCGGGCGCGAGCGCGAAGGCGCCGGCGACCAGCGCCGTCGCGACGAGACGGCGTACGTTCGCGGGGATGATGCGGATCGGATCGAGGGGCATGGTGCCTCCTTGTCGGCAAGCCGGTTGCTCGGTCCATTGTGGCAGATTCCGGCCGTTTGCAAACGACCCACGTCGGTCAAACGGCGCGGACGCCCCGCGCCGGCCCGCGAGCGCCCCACCGGCTGGCTTCATCCCCGTTTTCCGCTATACTGTTCCATCACGGGCGATTGGCGCAACGGTTAGCGCAGGTGCTTTACACGCACAAGGCTGGGGGTTCGAATCCCTCATCGCCCACCCCAGAAATTGTCAACGGTGCCGCCCCGGCACCGTTTTCGTTTCGTGCCCCCTGCACAGGGATTCGAACCCCGTTGGGGGCGCGGAGCTTGGGAGATGCGCGAGCATCTCCCAGCGAAGCGCGCAAGGGCCCGGAGGGCCCGCAGCGGGAGGCCGCGCCCCGCGCGGCCGACATCCCTCATCGCCCACCCCAGAATGGTCGACGGTGCCGCCCCGGCACCGTTTTCGTTTCGTGCCCCCTGCACAGGGGGATCCGACCCTCATCGGGAGCATGGGGCGTATGAGCTGCGGGGGCGTTCGCCGCGCGCCGAGGGCGCCGACGGCGCCCTCGGCGGGTGATTCAAGTGCGCGGCCGTTCGTTTTCCAGGAGCTGGCGCAGAATCGCCGTTTGGGGGAAGCCCATCCCCGCGAACGGGCCCCTGCCGCCGCGATTCGGTCTAGCCAAGGCGCTCCCAGGCACGCGCAGCGGCAACTGGAGCGCCAGACACATGGTACAGGGAACATTTTCCGCTTTTCGACACCTGAGATCGCGCCGAACCGAGCCCCCGTCATCGCTTCGACGAGCTCTCCCTCAGCCCTCCTATCCCCAAACGGTGATTATCTGCCATGATCGCGAACGCGAACGAAAAACACACGCTGTCGGGCTCGACGAAGGCCCCCAAAAGGTCCCCCGGATTGCCGCGCGACAGGCCGCCCCGCCCTCACCATCCCGTCTCAAGGCAGCGGCGGCCCCCCGCCC
>NZ_JAQECM010000005.1:68662-91101 GCF_027669965.1 Candidatus Collinsella stercoripullorum
CTCAGCGGGAGGCCGCCGCTTCACGCAGCCGAATCAACGACCTCAGGTGTCCAGCTCCTCGATACGGCATATCGTCTGGAACAGCGTCTCGAACTCATCGAACTCGAACGTCCCCTCGGGATCGGTAACGATCGCCTCCGCCTCGTCCAAGAAACGAAGGAGCTCTTCTTTCTTCTGCTCGTCCCCCGACTCAACCACCGATATCACGTGCGCGAGCTGGAGCCCGACAGGATATGTCTTCCCAATCATATTGAGATCGTACCAACGCCGATAACAAGAGAGCAGATAGGACCATTTGACATCATAGATGCGCTCGGCACCCGCACCACTTGGCGGGTTCTCGACATCGTACCGGATGTTGTCCAGCATGATCGGCATCTGACTCACCGTATCCGCAACGAGGTCCGTCCGCGCGATGTGCAGACGCATCTGGCAATCTGCCTGCACCGACGCGATGAGCACCACCAAAAGGGCCACCACGATGATCCTGAAGCAGGTGATATGGCTACGGATGACGGTGCGGAGCTTCTCGAACATCTTGGAGCCCCCCGACACCAGCGGATCGATGCCCCGTGCTTCCTTCTCCATGAGAAGTATATTATATGGTATGAAATCAAAAGTCCTGTTCAGCGCCTGTTTTCATCACCGTTATAGCGGAGGGGGACGGCCTCTCGGCCGCCCCCCTCCGGAGCTCTACAACTGTCGAATTGACCGGTTTCCGACACTTGCCGATCGAGTCAACCTATTTCACCGGAACCGTCTTGCTCAGATGCTCGAAAAGCATCTGGACAAACTTGCCGGAATCCGCATTTAGGGCAACCTTCGCAGTAACGGGCGCCGATCCCTTGAGGGTATTGTGAACATCCGCGACCATACGCCCGTCGCATAAGCCGAGCGAGATATCGATGTCCACGTTGCAGTCGACCAATTCAGTAACTACACTTGGATCGATGCAATACGCAACCGCCAGTGCATCATGAATCGGCGCGCGATCGGTGTCGTACCTATACAGCACCTTCTCGGCTACGGTACCCGGGGTATGGCGCAGCTCGAAATTGTGCTCACTTACATCGTTCACCTTTAGGCCCTCGATACGCAGCTTTGCAAGTTCCGCAGCGAACTTCGCTGCCGGGGTACCGATGCGTTCAAGCTCCTTCGCCTCGTCATAACTGATGCACGCCTTCCATGTCGCATCAAGTGGAAGGATCACTTTGGGAACCGGCGTATCCATCACGATCTTCGCGGCCTCGGGATCTGCCCAATAGTTGAACTCCGCAGATGAGGAGATGTTACACGCGATATGGCCTCCGCCCATGGATACAATCTCCTTGATCTTTCCCACGATCCGAGGCTCCATACGAATCGCCATGGCGATGTTGGTAAGCGGCCCCACCGTCACAAGTGTGATATCTCCATCGGATTCCATGAGCGTATCGACAAGATAGTTAACCGCATGCTGGTGCTCAGCACCGATCGTTGCCTCAGGCAGCTTAAGATAATCCCCATGGCAATCATTTTTCGTGACTCGTGGAAGCTCGGGCTTGCGCTCCGGGATAAGGTTGCAAACCAGCGGTTCCACACAACCCGCGTACACGGGAACCGAGCTGCCGAGAAACTGCTTCATGCGCAGCGTGTTCTCGAGCGTCTTGGGGAGGATGCGGTTGCCATTGACCACCGTGATGCCCAGCACGTCCAACTTCTCCGAAAAAAGAGCGAGCATGATCGCGATGGCATCGTCGCTGCCGGGATCACAATCAAGGATGATCTTCTTCTTGTCTTCCATCATCGTTCCTCTCTTATTCTTTCAAGTTAACATCGATGACGATCAGACCAGCCCCCCGGTCACTACAGACACCGCAAGGTTCAAGATCATCGCGAGTCCGAGGGGGACCATGTTGATTTTGATCACCTTCATGAGATCGACCTTCGCATATCCCGAAACTGCGATGACTGCTCCGGCGACCGGGGAAAGCGATCGACCGAGTGCGGTGCCGATCTCCATCGGCACCATAATCGAGGTGGTGGCGATTCCAAGCTTAGCCGCCATCTCAGGAACGAGCGGACCGAATGCATACAGCGAGGCGGCGCCAGACCCCATGATCATCGCGGCAGCGAACGTGATGAGCGACATCAGCACGAGAGTGAGCACCGATGCCCCTTGCATCGTCGAGATCATATCAGCGATGATAGACACCCCTCCGAGCATCTTGATTCCCTGCGCGAAAACAGAAGCGGAAATGATGATGCTCACGATGTTGGAGAACGCGTCGGCCATGGAACGGAACACGACCTTGATATCGCCCGTGACATCGAGCTTGTTCGGACGGCGAATCAATTCGACTACGGCGACGATCACGATGGAGATGAAGCACGCAGTGATAACGTCCATGGGCACAATGGGCCAGATGGCGAACACAAGCACCAGCGCCAGCGGAATGAGGGGGAACAAGACGTAATAGCCGGGGCAGTCGACATCATCGACTTCGGTTTGCTCCTCGAGCTCCGCCTCGTCAAGCCCCTCCTTCTCGGCGACCCACTTGTAATAGAACGGAATCATGATCGCAAGGACGACGATGATGCACGCAACGACAATGAATTGATGGTCAGTGAAGAACTGCACGACGGGCATACCGGACGTCTCCGCGGCGAAGATCGTGGAACCGTCGTTGGGGCCCCAGTCGATGCAGATGAGGCACATCGTCGAAGCAGCGATCAGAGGATGGACCCCCAGGGCGAGCATGATGGGGAACGTGGTCCCGAGAAGCAGTACGGCAAGTCCCGCTTGCGAGGTAATCACGAGCTTGAGCAACATACCGATCACGTACATACCGGCGAGAACGAGGTACTTGTTCTTAATCGCCCGCAATGGTTTGACCGCCAGATACGCCAGCTTCTTTGAGGCCTTAATGTGATTCATATAGGCGCCGTATCCGGTAACTGTCATAATAATGGCGCCAACGCCCGCAACGTTGGTCTTCAGGGACGTCGTGATGTACGCGAATGCATCAACGACGTAGTTCCCGCTTCCTTCTTCTCCCAAAGCTGACGTGCCAGTCAGGAAGGAAGCGAGGACGATGATCACTATTCCTGCGATCAGGAATACAAAGATAGGATTGATTTTCTTCAGGACGAGCCGCGCGACGATTACGCACGCGGCGAGCGTCAATACGATCAACAACGCCTGTTCCATGTTGATTCTCCTCCGGTTTTTATCGAGCAGTGCGTTTTTTCGTCAGCCTCCCCGTGCCCCCTTCCGAATCGGCCCCCTCGCCTTCACCCAACTGCCGTGTCATGGGAGCCTCCTCGTTTTCCAGGAACTCCATGACCTCCTCGACAGCCGGTATAGATTGAGCCGCGCCCTCCCGCATGACAGAGAGAGCCGAAGCCGCACTTGCACGAGCAAGTGACTCGGCTACCTCCGCTCCATGCATCAGACTGGCTAGGAAATATCCGCAGAACGTGTCTCCAGCGCCTGTCGTGTCGACGGTCTCGACGCAGACGGCATCACAGCGCACCGTGCATTCGCAATCCGCATAGCAGCTTCCAGCTGAGCCCAAAGTCAGAACGATGCGCGCGCCATCAAATCGAGATCGCAGCGCCTCGATCAGGCTGAACGCCCCCTCGTTCACATTGACGCCTGTCAGGGCAGACGCCTCATGCTCGTTCACAATGAAAAGGTCGACGAGATCGAGGTCGAGGGCGAGGGCGCTCTCGTTAATCGGCGACGGGTTGAAGATGACGACGGCACCGCGCTCCTTTGCCACGCGCATGGCGTACCCGACATTCGAGGTTTCATTCTGTAGCAGGACCGCATCCCCCGCACCGACTTCCGCCAACGCCCGATCGATTAGCTCACGAGAGAGCTCGTCGTTCGAGCCTCCGCAGATGATGATGTCGTTTTGACCGGTGTCGTCAACCTGAATAACCGCGTGCCCAGTGGGCCCTCCCACGCATTCTACGAACCGGCAATCAGCTCCTGCACCCTTGAGAAGCGAGACGAGCGCCTGCCCGTCATCCCCGACCGCACCGACATGCCAGACGTCAGCCCCTGCCCTTGCAAGAGAGACGGACTGGTTGAGCCCCTTTCCTCCATACGATTCGGCATAAGATCGCGCTTTGATAGTTTCACCCGGTCGAACGAAGCGCTCTACGCGATAAACGCGATCGATGTTCAACGACCCGATGTTCAGGATCTTCATCTCTCCCCTTTCTAAGAAAATGTTTTCCGAAAACTTTTCTTTCGCCGCTGGTACAGTAAAATGAGTGCTGTGGGCATGTCAAGCACATTCCGCTCGACAACCGCTCGCCGACCGCAAACGGTAAACGAGCAGATCGATTCACCTATGGCTTGCACATCAGGGAGGCCGCATGACAATCACTGAGATCGCCCGGCTAGCCGGTGTGTCCGTTTCCACGGTCTCGAAAATCGTCAATCGGAAGGACGACAGCATCAGCGCGGAAACACGCGAGCGCGTCCTCGCGATCGTCAAAGAGTACAACTACCGACCGTATGCGAACGCCGCCTCCCCCACTGGAAGGTCCGGAATCATCGGCGTCCTTGCGCAAGAACGCCTGGGTATGCTGGTGCAGGGCATCGTCTCGAAAGCCACCAAACTCGGATATGCCACCGCGATCAGGACCTACACCGATTCGGAAGACGCCCGAAGACAGCTATCCTCCCTGCTTGAATTGCGAATCGACGGGGTAATCGTCGACGGCGCATGCGGATATCCCGACCTGATCAAGGCATTGGAAAGCGCGACCGTTCCCCATCTCTTCTTCAATACGAAAGAGGACCGGGCAGATGCGAATCTGGACTACGAGCTTCTTGGATTTCGAGCCACCCAGGAGCTCGCCCTGCGCGGTCACGAGCGTATAGCCTGCATGCTCGGTACTGGAGCTCGTGTCCACGGCTTCTTCGAAGGCTACCGGCGCTGCCTTTTCGAATCCGGGATTCCCTTCGACGATGAACTCGTTTTCGAATCCTCCGCAGGACTACCGATTGAGAAGGTTGCATCGCATTCATTCAGCGGAATCGTCGTATCTCATTTTTACGACGCCCTGCGACTGTATAGCGCTGCCACGGAGCTTCATTACGGGGTACCCTTCGATTTCTCAATCGTTTCACTGCGGGACGATGAGCGGCAAGCGCCCTTTCCCCCGATTTCCGCAATCGAGATCCCTCGTCTTTCGTACGGAAGCCACCTCGCCGACCTCCTCATCTCAGTTATCGAGAAAACCGAGCCACCGACTCCGTTCGAGACTGCTGCGCGACTCTCGTCCGCCGCATCAGTCGATGTTCCATACACCTCGAGAGCTCGACATATTGTCGTGGTCGGTTCGATCAACACGGACAACTACCTCACCTTGGACGTGCTTCCGCATCCAGGCGCCACTGCAACGACCTCGAGCTCCCAAACCTTCCCGGGAGGAAAGTGCCTGAACGAGGCCATCGGGGTTGCCCGACTCGGTCATGAAGCCGTCGCGATCGGACGGGTGGGGGACGATGCGGACGCAGATCATATCCTGCGATCCCTCGCTGATGATGGCGTCGACACGACGGGGATCGCAAGGACACAGGACAAGCGAACCGGCCAAGCGTTCATCTTCGTCCCCAAAGATGGCGAATCCACCATTACGATCATGACAGGCGCCAACGACATTCTCTCCGCTCAGGATGTAAGGGCTTGCGAGCGCGCCTTCGCTCACGCCAGCCATTGCCTGGTCAACACCGAAGTACCTCTCGATGCTGTCAGGGAGACCCTTCTTCTTGCTCGCAAGCACGGCTTGCTCACCATCATGAAACCGAGTGCTGTGAACACCCTGCCCGATGACCTGATGGGGAAAATCGACATCATGGTGCCCAATGAAGCAGAGCTGGATGCGCTCAGTCCCCATGACAAGTCGATCGACACGAAGATGCGAACGCTGGTCGAGAAGGGCGTCGGCGCCATCGTCGTGACGTTGGGAGCACAGGGCTGCAAGGTCCTCAGCCACGATACGAGCAAACGGATACCCGCCGCCGACCTGACGGCCGTCGATAGCACCGGAGCGGGAGACGCCTTCATCGCAGCGCTGGCATCCTACCTCATCCGAGGATACGATCTCGAGCAAAGCGCCCGCATCGCAACGTACGCTGCAGGGCTGAGCGTCACGCGTCAGGGCGCATCCGCAGCGCTCGTGGACAGACCGACGCTCGAAACCTACGTGCATGCCGTAGAGCCCGGTCTCCTGTAGCGACACGGCGGCCCCCGACGCGAAAACCCTCCGCGCCGGGGGCCGTGCCGAGTACCGCGACGGTTGCCGGGCCCCGCCCTACAGCGCAGAGGCCAGGGCGGCGACCATCGCGTCCACGTGCTCGCGCTCGCAGATGAGCGGCGGCAGGAAGCGCAGCGTGCGCGCGCCCGTCGCGTTGATGACGAAGCCCGCGGAGAGCATCCTCGCCACGACGTCGTGCGCATCGCCGACGGCCTCGTCCAGGTCGCAGCCGACCATGAGGCCGCTGCCGCGCACCTCGGTCACCTGCGGCAGGGCCGCCAGGCGCTCCTGCAGGTAGGCGCCGACCTCGGCCGCATGCCCGTCGTACGCGCCGCGCACGAGCTCGCACAGCACGGCCTCCGCCGCCGCCACGGCAAGACAGCTGCCTCCGAAGGTCGAGCCGTGGTCGCCCGGGCGGTACACGTCGGCGACCTCCTTCTTGGCCACGCTCGCACCCGCCGGCACGCCGCCGGCGATGCCCTTGGCGAGGCTCATGATGTCGGGCTCCACGCCGAGCACCTGGTAGGCGAACGGCTTGCCCGAGCGGAAGACGCCCGTCTGGACCTCGTCGGCGATGAGCAGGCCGCCCACGCCGTGCACGAGCTCGGCGGCGGCCTCCATGAACTCCCGTGTGAGCGGGTGCACGCCCGACTCGCCCTGGATGGGCTCGAGCATGACCGCGCAGATCTCCTCGCCGTAGCGCTCGAACACGGAGCGCAGCTCCTCGACGTCGTTGGGGGCGCAGGCCACGAAGCCGCCCGGCAGCGGCCGGAACTCGTCCTGCAGGCGGTCCTGCATGGTGGCGGCCACCGTCTCGAGCGTGCGGCCGTGGAAGCTGCCGCGCAGGCAGACGATCGTGTTGCCGCCGTTGCCGACGCGCTTGGCGTAGAGGCGCGAGAGCTTCATGGAGCACTCGTTGGCCTCGGCGCCGGAGTTGGCGAAGAAGGTCTCCCACACCTGCTCGCCCTCGGCGGGCGCAGCGGCTGCCGCGAGCGCCCCGTCATCCCCCGCGGCGACGGCGTCGGCGATCGCCCGCGCCCCGGCCATGTCGTCGTTGGCCAGCTTGGACAGGAGCGCCGCGACCTGGCCGCGGTGCTCGATGTAGAAGTAGTTGGACACGTGCATGAGGCGCTCGGCCTGGGAGCGGACCGCCTCCGTGAGAGCGGGGTGCCCGTGGCCCAGGCAGCACACGCCGATCCCGGCGAGGAAATCGGTGTACTCGCGGCCGGCGTCATCGGTGAGCACCATGCCGTGCCCGCCGACGAAGTCCACCTCCGAGCGGCCGAAGGTGTGCATCACGTAGGGGGATTCGAGCTCTTTCTGCATGGCAAGGGGCATGAGGATTCCTTTCATGGACAGGGCGCCCGGCGTGCGGCCGGGCGCCTCGGGGCGCGCTAGATGTTCTCCGCCAGGCGCGCGGCGAAGGGGGTGAGCGGATGCGGGTGCGTGTCCTGCTCGTAGGCGACCTGCGTCGAGTGGATCACCGTGCCCACGCCCGCGTCCGTGAGCAGCTCGAGCAGCAGCGAGTGCGGCGTCGTGCCGTTGATGATGTGCGAGCGGAACACGCCGGCGCGCAGCGCGTGCACGCAGCTCTCCAGCTTGGGGATCATCCCGCGGTCGACCTCGCCCGCGGAGAGCATGGCCTCGGTCTCCTCGAGCGTCAGGTTGGAGATGAGCGAGTCCTTGTCCTCGAAGTCCTCGTACAGGCCGTCGACATCGGTGAGGAAGATCACCTTGTGCGCGTGGACCGCCGCCGCGATGTGCCCGGCGGCGACATCGGCGTTGATGTTGTAGAACCCGCCGTCCTCGCCCTGGGCGACCGTGGCGACCACGGGGATGTACTCGCTGTCCATGAGGCTCTCGAGGTAGTCCGCGTTGATGCGGCTGATCTTGCCGACGCGCCCCAGCTCGGGGTCGAGCCGCTCGGCGACGATGGTGCCCGCGTCCGAACCGGAGACGCCGACCGCCAGGTTCCCGTGGGCGTTGATGGCCGCGACCAGGTCCTCGTTCACCTTGCCCACGAGCACCTGGCGCACGATCTCCATGGTCGCCTCGTCCGTGACGCGCTGCCCGTCCTTGAAGCGGACCGGGATGTCGTAATGGGAGAGCGCGGCGTTGATGTCCTTGCCGCCGCCGTGCACGATCACGGGCTTCATGCCGATGATCTTGAGCAGCACGATGTCGCTCATGACGTCGGCGCGCAGGCGCGGGTCCACCATGGCGGCTCCGCCGTACTTGATCACCACCGTCTTGCCGGTGAGGTTCTTGATCCACGGCAGCGCCTCGAACAGGAGCTTCGCGGTCTCCTCGTCCGAACGGGAGGCGCGCGAGTCGCGTGCGTACTTCATGGGATGGCTCCGATCCTGTCATCGGCCGCCCGACGCCGGGTCCGGCGGCCCGGACGGCCCGCCCCGCCGGGCGGCAGGGCGGCGTGGTATGGGTGGGTGCGAGGGCCTAGGTGCGATAGTCGCCGTTGATGGTGACGTAATCGTGAGTGAGGTCGCACGTCCAGACCGTCGCCGCGCCCTCGCCGGCGCCGAGGTCCGCCGAGATCACGATCTCGGGTGCCTCGAATCGTCGCAGCGCCTCGTCCTCGTCGAAGGGGACGGTGAGGCCCGCGCGGCACACGGGGATGCCCATGATGTCGATGGACACGTCCTCCTGCCGGAACGCCACGCCGCACTTGCCGAGCGCCATGGCGATGCGGCCCCAGTTGCAGTCGTGCCCCGCCACGGCGGTCTTGACCAGCGGGGAGTTGGCCACGGAACGCGCGGCCGCATCCGCGTCCGCATCGCTCGGCGCGCCGGTGACGTTGACGGTGATAAGGCGCGAGGCCCCCTCCCCGTCCGCGGCGACGGCGCGAGCGAGCCCCTCGCACACCACGCGCACCGCGTAGGCGAGCTCCTCGTACGCCTCGGAACCGACCTCGATGGGCGCCTCGCCGGGCGCGGCCTCGCCGGAGGCGAGCATGATGCAGGTGTCGTTGGTGGAGGTGTCCGAATCGACGGTCACCTTGTTGAAGGTCTGGGCGACGCAGTCCGCGAGGACGGCGTGGAGGGTCTTCGGCGCGACCGGCGCATCGGTGGTGATGAGCGCGATCATGGTTGCCATGTTGGGCATGATCATGCCCGAGCCCTTGACGCAGCCGCCCACCGTGAACGTGCAGCCCACGTACTCGAGCACGCCGCTCTCATAGGAGACCGCGTACTCCTTGGGATGGGTGTCCGTCGTCATGATGGCGCGGGCCGCCGCGGCGCCGCCCGCGGGCGAGAGCTGCTCGACGGCCGCGGGTACGCCGGTCTCGAACGGGGCGATGTCGAGCTGCTGGCCGATGACCCCCGTGGAGGCGACGAGCACCTGCTCCGGCTCGCACCCGAACATCTGGGAAACGATGTCGCAGGTCTCGCGCGCGACGGCGAGGCCCGGCTCGCCGGTCGCCGCGTTGGCGTTGCCCGAGTTGACGGCGACGGCCTGGACGAGGCCGCAGCTGTCCGCGCCCAGGTGCTCGCGGCACACGGTGACGGGTGCGGCGCAGAACCGGTTGGTGGTGAACACGCCCGCGGCGCTCACCGGCCGCTCGGCGGCGAGCAGCGCGAAGTCGGCGCGCTCGGGGTTGCGGCGGAAGCCCGCGTGGATGCCCGCGGCGCTGAAGCCCCGGGCGCTCGTCACGCCGCCGTCCGGCACGGCACGGATCTTGGTATCGAACTCATCGACGTTCATCGGCACGCTCCTGGATGCGTCAACGGTATCTGACAGGTGGGACCAGTGTAGCGCACCGCACGGACGCGCGCCCGAGCGGTGCCGCCGCACCTGCTAGACCGGCAGGGCGACGAGCGGCAGGCCGCATCGCTCGTCGAGGCCGAACACGATGTCGGCGCACTGGACCGCTTGGCCGGCGGCGCCCTTGCAGAGGTTGTCGATGGCGGAGGTGACCACGAGCATGCGCGCGTGGGGGTTCACGGCAAGACCGATCTGGCAGGCATTCGACCCCGCAACGGAGGCGGTCTTGGGCATCCGGCCCGCGTCGAGCACGCGCACGAACGGGCGACCGGCGTAGAAGTCCCGGTAATACGCGACGGCGGCCTCCTCGGTGAGGCCGGCCGCGGCGTCGGACAGCGGGATGTTCACGGTGGACAGCAGCCCGCGCTTGAGCGGGGCGAGGTGCGGGGTGAACACCACGCGGCCAGGCAGGCCGAGGATCTGCTCGATCTCCGGCGTATGGCGATGGCGGCACACGCCATATGCCTCGACGTTCCCGTCGGCCGAGCAGAAATGGGTGCGTGCGTTGGCCGACTTCCCGGCGCCCGTCACACCCGAGACGGCGTCCACCACGACCGCGGCGCCCTCGGCCGCCCAGCCCGCGTCCACCGCGGGGTAGGCGCCCAGCGAGGTCGCCGTGGGGTAGCAGCCCGCGCAGGCCACGAGCACGGCCTCGCCCGCCGCACGGCGCGCGGCGGCGTCCGCGAGGTCGTCGCCGAACAGCTCCGGCAAGCCGAACGCGCGCCGGGCGAGCAGGTCGGTCGCGGTGTGGGGCGTGCCGTACCACTCCTCGTACACCGCCGGGTCGGACAGGCGGAAGTCGGCCGAGAGGTCGAACACCGACACCCCCGCCTCGATGAGGCCCGGGGCGGCGGCGAGCGCCGCGGTGTGCGGGACGGCGAGGAAAACGGCGTCGCAGGAGGCGAGGCGCGGGTCGTCGTGCGCCGTGAAGACCAGGTCGGACACACCGGCGAACGCGGGGTAGACGTCGGAGAGCGCCTGGCCCGCATCGGCGTTCGAGGTGATCGCGACGAGTTCGAACTCCGGATGCTGCGCGAGCAGGCGCACGAGCTCGATCCCCGCGTAGCCCGCCGCCCCGACGACACCGACCTTGATAGACATGCCCTTCATCCCCAACATGCATATTATTCGCTCAATAATGCATACAGACGCATGATTGAGCCCGATGATGTGACAAACCGAAAGACTAGCACTCTCCGAGGGGACGGGTGCCGAGTATTTCGCGCGTCATATTCTCGCAACATGGCGGAACCGGTACGCGGCGGACGAAGCCGCTTCGGGCGGAACCGGTACGCGGCGGACGAAGCCGCCTCCGGCCGGCGCGGGCGGTTGGGGCACCGGCGCCGCCTCCAACGCCGCTCCGGCGCGCCGGCGGCCGTTACAGCTCGACCGGCGTCCAGGTATCGTGGTCGCAGATCCACGCCCGGGGCTGCTCTACGCTGAAGAAGACGAGCGTCGGGTCGTCGGGCCCGTCGTAGCGCTCGCCCAGCCCCTCGAGATGGCGCCAGCCCGCCTCGCGCATCGCCGGCTCCGCGCGGTCCTCCATGCCCGCGACGCTGCGCAGGATCAGCCAGCCGTGGCCCGGCCACCACGAGGTGGCCTCGAAGCGCGGGTTCGCCTGCAGCTCCTCCCACACGTCCTTGGTGGTCGCCGTGCAGAACCAGATCCTGCCGTCCTGCCGCGCCGCGAAGGAGAACGGGCGCACATGCGGCTGGCCGTCGACGCTCGTGGCGAGGTACCACGCGGGGACCGCGCTCAGGTACCCGAGGACGGTATCGAGGCCGTCGCGCTCCCCGCGCGCCGCCTGCGCCCCGCCGGTCCCCACCGCGTCCGAGCGGACCGCCCCGTCCGCCGTGTCCATCGGCTTACCCATCGTCAAACCACCTTCCTCGCATGCCCCGGCCGCGTCCTGCGCCCGGGGACCCGTATATCGAACCGACGCGCGCCCGTCATGGCGGGCGGCGCGCCCAAAGCGGGCTCCGGCCTCATGGCCCAGACCCGACCGGGGGCTCGCCCGTCCCCGAGGACCGGGCCCCGCAACTCGCCCTCCCCGCCGCGCGTCACGGCAGGAGGCCGGCGAGCACCACGGCGACCGCCAGCGCGACCAGAAGCGCCGCCGCCACGGCGTCGCGCGCGCCGAACCGCAGCGGGTGCATGCGGGTGCGCCCCTGCTCGCCGTGGTAGCAGCGCGCATCCATCGCCTGCGACAGCGTCTCGGCGTGCCGGAAGATGCTCGCGAACAGCGGCACCGACACGGACGAGAGCATGCGCACCGCCCCGAGCGGCCCGGCGGCCGCCCGCGCCCCGCGGCTCACCTGCGCCCGGTAGGTCGTCTGGAGCTCGGCGGCGAGCTGCGGCATGAAGCGCAGGGCGATGCCGAGCATCATGCCCACCTCGTGCGCGGGGAACCCGAAGCGGCCGAGCGGGGCCAGCAGGCGCTCGACCGCGCTGGTGAGGTCGAGGGTGAGCGTGGTCAGGGTGACGAGGCTCATCGCGCACATCATGAGCAGCGTGCGCAGGCCCGTGAACGCGAACAGCCGCACGCCCCCCTCCGAGATGGCGAGCGGGCCCAGCCGCACGAGCACCGCCCCGCCCTGCCCGGTGAACAGGTTGAGCACCGACACCACGGCGACGATCGCGAGCAGGGGCGCGACCGAGCGGGCGGCGCGCCCCGCCGGGACGCCGGAGACCAGGTACAGCGCGACGACCGAGGCGGCCAGGACCCCGAGCGCCGCGAAGTCGCGCGCCGCCAGCGCGATGACCATGAACGCGATGCCGCCGAGCAGCTTGGTGCGCGGGTCGAGCCGATACAGGGGCCCCGACCCCGGATAGTAGCTCCCGAAGGAGAACGCCCCGCTCATCGCGCGCCCCCCTTCAGGATCGGCGCGAGCTCGTCTGCCAGGCCGTCGATGTCGTGCAGCGCATCGGTGCGCACGGGGACGCCGCGCCGGGCGAGGGCGCAGGCGATGCGCTGGGCGGACGGCAGCCCGAGCCCCACGCGCCGCAGCGCCTCCCCGTCCGAGAACACCTCGGCGGGGCTCCCCAGCCGCAGCACCGAGCCCTCGTTCAGCACGGCGACGCGGTCGCACAGCTCGGCCAGGTCGTCCATGTCGTGGGAGGCCATGATCACGGTGAGCCCCTGCGCATGGAGGCGGGCCACGAGATCGAGCATGGCGCGGTGGGCGGCGGGGTCGAGCCCCGCCGTGGGCTCGTCGAGCACGAGCACCTCGGGGCGCATGGCGAGCACGCCCGCGAGCGCGACCCGGCGCTGCTGCCCTCCCGACAGGGTGAACGGGCTGCGGTCCCCCAGCTCGTCGACGGACAGGCCCACCCGGTCGAGCGCCGCGCGCACGCGGGCGCCGACCTCGTCGGCGGGCAGGCCGAGGTTGCGCGGGCCGAAGGCGACGTCCTCGGACACCGTCTGCGCGAACAGCTGGTGCTCGGGGTACTGGAGCACCAGGCCGACCCTCGTCTTGACATCGGCCGCCGCGCGCCTGCCGGCGAGGTCGGCGCCGAAAGCCGCGACGCGCCCCATGGTGGGGTGGACGAGGCCGTTCATATGCTGGATCAGCGTCGATTTCCCCGACCCGGTATGCCCCGCGAGCCCGAGCAGCTCGCCCGGGCGCACCGCGAGGTCCACGTTGTGCAGCGCCCACACGGCGTCCGGGTCGCTCCCCCACGCCGCGCGCCTCCCGCGGCGCGGCAGGCGACGGCGGCGGGCGCGCTCGCGGACGGAGCGCTCGTAGCTGTAGCTCACATGGTCGAACCGCAGGCACGGGGCATCACCCGCGGCGGGGTCGGCGCACCCGGGCGCCGGGGCGCCGTCATCCGACCGGGGACCGGGGGCGGGGGCGCCGCCCGGGTCCCGCTGCGACCGGGGGACGGCGGGGTCGAGGTCCACGGCATCGGGGCGCGCTCCGGCGCCCTCGCCCGCCCCGGTCCCGGCGCCCGCCGCGGGATGCGCGGCCATCTGCGCGAGGCGGTCGACGAGCGCTCCCTCGTCCACCTCCGGCCCGACGGCGACCCCGCGCTCGGCGAGGGCGAGGGACAGGCGGCAGGCGTGCGGGACCGCGAGGTTCAGATGGGCGAGCTCGGAGGCGCGCGGGAGCACGTCTAGCGGGGCGCCCTCCAGCGCGATCCTGCCGCGGTGCAGCACCGCGACGCGGTCGGCGAGCGCCGCCTCCTCCATGTCGTGGGTGATCATGACGACGGTCATGCCCTGGCCGTGCAGCTCCCGGCAGACGCGCATGAGGCCCGCGCGGCCGCGCGGGTCGAGCATCGAGGACGCCTCGTCGAGCACGAGCACCTCGGGATGCATGGCCAGCACCCCGGCGATGGCGACGCGCTGCTTCTGCCCGCCGGACAGCGCGTGCGCCTCGCGGCGGCCGAAGCCCGTGAGCCCCACCTCGTCGAGGGACTCCTCGCAGCGCTCCCCGATCAGCGCCGGGTCCAGCCCCAGGTTCTCGGGACCGAACGCCACGTCGTCGGCGACCAGCGTGGCGACCAGCTGGTCGTCGGGGTTCTGGAACACGTACCCCACCCGGGCGCGGACGTCGTAGACGTACTCGGGGTCAGAGGTGTCGATCCCGTCGACGAGCACCGTGCCGGCATCCGGCACGAGCAGCGCGTTCAGGTGCTTGGCGAGGGTCGACTTCCCCGAGCCGTTGCCCCCCAGGATGCAGAGGAACTCCCCGTCGGGGATGCGCAGGGACACGCCGTCGAGCGCGGGCGTGCGCCCGTCGTAGGAGTAGCTGACGTCGTCGAGGACGATCATCGGTCGCTACCTCCCGCGGGAGGCGTCGACCAGGGGCCGGACGGCGCGGAACACGACGACCGAGAGCACCGCGTTCAGGACCGTCTTCACGATGTTGAACGGCAGGATCGCCGGAAGGATCAACGGGACGATCGCATCGGGCGAGCCGTACCAGAACCACACGCCGATGGTGAGGTTGGCCGCGATGGAGGCGAGCGTGGCGAGCGCGCATCCCGCCGCGAGCCCGGCGACGGTCCCCGCGGGCGAGGAGGTGCGCCGCGCCGCCCAAGCGGCCGGGAGGATGAAGGACACCGTGGCCACGACGTTCATGAGGGCGCCGACCCACTCGCCGGTGGTCAGCGCGCGGATCGCGATGGCGACCACGCCGACGGCGACGCCGGACCCCGGCCCGAACATGAGGCCCGCCACCATGGCGGGCACGAGCGAGGGGTCGTAGGACAGAAACGTCACGCCGGGGATGATGGGGATCTGGAGGAACATGAGCAGGGCGCTCGCCGCGCACAGCAGCGCCATGGTCACCAGCTGCCTGGTCCCCCACCGATTCGTGTTCTCGAAATGGATGTGCGAAGACTGCTCAGTCACAAGAATCACCTGCCTCTTCCATCCGGACTCTGACCGTTGGCCCCGGGTTTCCACCGGATCGGCCCGCAGGCGACCCAACGCCTGACGGGTTCGCGGGCTCATCGGCTGCGCGCGGGGCACGCGCCCCGCACCCGGGCGCCCCATGCGCCCGACCGATACACCGCCAGTGGGGAATTCCACCCCGCCCTGAAACAGCAGGCCCATCGTAGCACCGCTCCCGTGAAACGTACAGCCCGCACCGGCCCGGCGCGGAAAACCGGACGGGGACGGCTCCCACGGCGGCGAGGGTATCGCCCGGCATCGGCCCCGGCCGGCCCCGGCGCGGGGTCGGTAGGCGGACCGAGCCGCGCCGGCCCGGCTGCATCCCGATGCGGGGGCGGGGCGCAGGCGGCCGGCGGGGCATGAAAAAGGAGGCCCCGAAGGGCCTCCCGGATGCGCATGCGCGCGAAGATGCGAAGCGGCGGCTTAGAAGTCGACGTCCTGGTCGTTGTAGACGCACTCGAGCAGCTTCTCCATCTCCTCCTGCGTCGGCTGGCGCGGGTTGGAGCCGGTGCAGGCGTCGAGGATGGCGTTGGCGGCCACGTCGGCCTTCTTGGCCTCGAACTCGGCGTAGTCGATGATGGACTCGTCGGCCTTCACGCCGCCCTTGCCGTAGTTCTTGATGCCCTGCGGGATGTCCAGCTTGTCGTTGAGGTCGCGGATGCACTGGACCAGCGAGGCGACGAGCTCGTCCTCGGTCTCGCCGGCGAGGTGCAGGACCTCCTTGGCGATGTAGGCGTAGCGGCTCTTGGCGCGCTCGTCCTTGCTGTTGAACTGGATGACCTTGCCGAGGTACATGGCGTTGGCGCACCCGTGGATGATGTGGTCGCCGGTGAAGGCGGCGCCGGTCTTGTGGGCCATGGAGTGCACGATGCCGAGCAGGCCCGAGGAGAAGGCGATGCCGGCGATGCACTGGGCCTCGTGCATGTGCTGGCGGGCCTCATGGTCGCCCTGATAGGACTTGGGCAGCCACTCGACGATCTCGCGGATGGCGTGCAGCGCGTTGGCGTCGGTGAACATGGAGCCCGCGGTGGACACGTAGGCCTCGATGGCGTGGGTCAGCGCGTCCATACCGGTGTGCGCGCAGAGCTTCTGCGGCATGGTGTAGGTGAGCTCGGGGTCGACGATGGCGATGTCCGGCGTGATGTTGAAGTCGGCGAGCGGGTACTTGATGCCCTTCTCGTAGTCGGTGATGACGGAGAACGCGGTGACCTCGGTCGCGGTGCCGGAGGTGGAGGCGATGGCGCAGAACTTGGCCTTGGTGCGCAGGGTCGGGAAGCTGAACGGGACGATGGCCTCCTCGAAGGTCTCCTCCGGATACTCGTAGAACAGCCACATGGCCTTGGCGGCGTCGATGGGCGAGCCGCCGCCGATGGCGACGATCCAGTCGGGCTGGAACTCGGCCATGGCCGCAGCGCCGCGCTTCACGGTCTCGACGGAGGGGTCGGACTCGACGCCCTCGAAGATCTGGACCTCGAACCCGGCCTCCTTGAGGTCGGCCTCGACGTCCTGCAGGAAGCCGCCGCGGCGCATGGAACCGCCGCCGGTGACGATCATGGCGCGCTTGCCGGTGAGGTTCTTGACCTCGTGGCGAGCGCCCTCACCGAAGTACAGGTCGCGCGGGTTGGTGAAACGTCCCATCATGTGCCTCCAAATCAGCAGGCCGACGGCCTGCAAATCAGAACCGGGGGAACCCCGTGCTCCCCCGAGGACCGCGCCGGGCGGGCAGCCGGGCGCGAGGTTCATCTGAACCCGACGATATTTTAACGCTTTGGAAACCGAGCGCACGCGTCGTTTGAGTCCGTTTTGAGCGCTTGCCCGCCCCTCCTCATCCGCACCTCGTCGCAGCCCGTCGCACCCGCACCTCGTCTATACTGTGCGCGGGCCGCGACCGCGCCGCGAGGCGCGCACCGGGCGGCCGGGTACCGGGCGCGAGAAGGGAGCCGCCGTGGAACGCAGCGCACGTCGCCGTGCGGATCTCATCCTGATCGCGGCCCTGCTCGCCGCCGCGGGCATCTGGCTCGCCGCCGGCGCGCTCATGCGCCCCGAGGCGGCGTCCGCCGTGGTCGTATGCCAGTCGCGCGACGGCTTCTACCGCGCCGACCCGCTCGATGCGGAGACCTCCTACACCGTCGAGACCCCGGGCACCGGGTCGGGCGAGGACGCCGCGGCCGGCCTCAACGAGGTGCGCATCTCGGGCGGCTCCGTCGACGTCGTCTCGGCCAACTGCTCGAACCAGGTCTGCGTCGACCACGCCCCCGCGTCGCAGGTGGGCGAGCAGATCGTGTGCCTGCCGCACGGCCTGGTGATCGAGGTCGTCGCCGACGAGGCCGACGCGACGCGCCTCGAGCCCTGAGGAACGGAGAGTCGTCGACGGGGCGGCACGGGCATCGGGCAGGTGGCGCCGGCGCGCGGCGAGGCGCCGTCGCAGCCCCTTCCGCCGCCCATCCGCGCCCCGCGCGCGCAGACGGGCGGCCGCGGCGCACCCCCCCCGCCCCTGCCGGCGCGGGGCGCCCGAAAGCGGTGTTTCGCATGCCGGCGCAGCCCCTCCCCTGTCGCAACCGGCCGCGGCGCGCTACACTGAGGCATCACCCGAGACGACGAGCAAGGAGGCGCACATGGCGTTCGACCCCATCCAAGAGGATTGCCTGCGCCTGATCTTGGAGGCCATGCGCCGCGAGCGCGTCTACCCGCTGGACGACGCCGCGTTCATCGCGCGCGGGATGGACCGCTTCCGCGAGGACCCCGCGGCCCTCATCGCCACCGACGCCGACCGGTCCTTCCACCTCATGGCGAAGGCCACCGAGATCCTCGACTACCGCGTCCCCTTCCTGGCCGACGAGGAGGAGGTCGACCGCCAGGAGGCCCGCGCCGAGGACTACCTGCGCGAGGCCGTCACGCTCGACGCCTCGAACTGGGACGCGCAGCGCATGCTCGCCGCGCTCGAGGCGGATTCGAACGACGCCTACGTGGACTACCTGCTCGAGACGCGCCCCGCCGTGGAGCGCGACCTCGCCGCCGTCACGGAGGCGGCCGACGATCCCTACCGCCGCGAGTACGCCTCCGGGCTCGCACGCCGCCCGCTCGAGCGCTGGCTCGCCGCCACCGCGTCGCGCGCCGTCATCGCCGGGCGCTACCGCCTCGCACTCGAGACCGCCGAGGAGGCCCTCGCGTTCGCGCCCGCCGACGGGGCGGGCGCCCGCCACACCGGCATGCTCGCCCTCGCCAAGCTCGAGGCGAGCCGCCAGGACATCAAGCGCTTCCGCGCCCGCCATGCGATCGCCTATCGCACCGCGGGCCCGCTGCGCCGCCGCAACCACGCCGCCGAGAAGGCCCCGGACGCCTGGACGCTGCTGGCGGAGATGTCCGCCGCGTACCGCTCCCTCGACCTCGGGACCGCGACCCGCACCCTCCACCTGCTCATGCGCACCTATCCCGACGCCGCGCAGCCCCTCTACTACCAGGCCGAGTTCCCCGACGGGCTCTTCAGCCGCGTGAACGTGGAGGAGGGAAGCCAGGACGAGCTCATCCTCGCCATCAGCGAGGCGACCCCCCTTCTCCAAGAGGGCATCGGGGCGCCGGACAACGCCTGCTTCGCCACCTGGCTCGCCGGTCACGACCTCGTGCAGCGCGCCCTGGGCGAGGCATCGCCCGCGGCCCACGGCCGGACGGGGCGCACCGAGGCGGGGGGCGAGAACTGATGGAGCCGAGCGTCTACATCCCCGCGTACCTGGAGCGCGAGTACCTGCGCTCCCATGAGGGGCTCACCTGCGCGGCGCGCGAGCTTCTGCACGAGGAGGTGCTTCAGGACCCCGCGCGCTACGCGACGACCGACCATGCCCGCGCCCTGATCTCCTACGGACGGGCGCGCGAGCGTCTGCTGCGCGAGCTCGACCGCATGGAGGACCTCCCGGACGACGAGTTCGACCGCAAGCGCGAGCAGCTGTTCGCCGCGGCGCGCCAGGAGCTCCACCGCATCCACCGCGCCGACCCCCTGTGCACGGACGCGGAGCTCGTCGACATCATGCTCGCCGACGTGCCGGTCGACGCCTGCCTGGGCGACCTCATGAAGCTCGAGGAGCGCGTGCGCGGGCGCCTCGGATTCCTGCCCGGGTTCGACGAGGACGCCCCCCATTTCTGGGCAGACGGCGGACCGCAGGACGACGCGGAGCGGACGCGCGCGGAACCCGAGCTCGTCGCCTGGCTCCACACGCTCGAGGCCATCTCGCAGCTGTGCCTCGCCAGCGCCCGCTACCGCGCGGCCGCGGACTACGCGCGGCGCGTCATGCGCGCCCAGGGCTACCCCAACCTGTCGGCGGGGACGGTGCTGCTCGCGCTCGCCCGCCTGGAGGACGAGGACGGGTTCTTCGCCTGCGCCCGCGAGGGCGCCGCCTGCGGCGCCGGCGAGGACTCGCCGTGGTTCCTGCTCGGGCGCACGATCCTGCTCTACAAGCTCGGACGCCGCAAGAACGCCCGGCGCGCGCTGCGCGACTTCGCCGCGCGCTGCGACGGCGGCGCGTTCTACCTGCTCAACCCCACCTATCTGACGCCCTACCTGCCCGTGCGGCCGCCCGTCCGCGAGGCATGCGAGCTCGCCCACCAGGCGGTCTGGGAGGCGGACGGCATCATCGTCGACACGCCCGACTTCACCGCATGGGCGGCGTCGGTCGACGGCGTGGAGGACGCCTCGGAGGACTTCGCGCGGCGCTACGGGTACTGACGCGCACCGCGCGCGGCGCCCCGTGCTAGAGTTGACGTGTTCGCCCGCACGGCCCGCGGCGCACCCGTCGCAGGCCCCGATGTCGATGAGGATGGAACGGTGGCCGATATCCCCTGCAAGCATGTCGTGACCGTGCACTACACGGGCAGCTTCGACGACGGCGAGGTGTTCGACACCACGCGCGGCCGCACGCCGCTCACGTACGTGGAGGGCGACCACGAGGTCGTCCCCGGGTTCGAGGCCGCGGTCCTCACCATGCAGCCCGGCGAGACCAAGCGCGTCCACCTCGAGCCGAAGGACGCCTACGGCGAGCGCCAGGCGTCGCTCATCTACTCCATGCCCACCGTCCTCATCCCGAACTACGACGACCTCGTGGTGGGCGAGATGATCTACCTCATGAACTCCGACGGTTACCAGCAGCTCGCACGCGTGGCCAAGGTGGAGGACGACGGGGACACGATCTTCGACTTCAACCACCCCATGGCGGGGTGCGCCCTCAACTTCGAGCTCGAGCTGCTGAGCCGCGAGCCCTGCGACGCCCGGGACGGCAACGAGGGGGGCGGGGCCGATGCGTAGGCCCCAGCGCGGCATCCTGTGCGCGGGCTGCCCGCACCGCGCTGCCTACATCGCGCTCAAGGACGCCTCACGCCGCTGCCGCGGGCGCGTGATCTGCGGCGATGCGGGATGCCCCGCGGTGGGCGAGCTTCCGCCCGCGGCCGCCACCTGCCCGGGCGGCGCCGAGCGCCTCCTCCCCCGCTACCGCGTGGCGGTCCCCGACGGCGGCACGTCCGAGCACCCCGCGGTGGAGACCTGCATCCACATCGTCCCCGATACCGAGCTGGCGGCGGACGGCGCCGTCGAGCGCCTGGCCGGGCTCGCCGCGGAGGGTCGCACGACCGTCCTCGCCGTCCTCGCCTCGAGCCGCGACTTCCTCGCACGCGAGCGGATCGAATGGCTGGGCGGGCGGGCGCTCGCGCTCGGGGCCTCGGACGTCGCCGTGCTCGACCCCTTCGACACGGAGCGCTGCCGTGAGGTCCTGTGCGCGCAGCTGGGGCAGCCGGGGGTCCACGGGGCGGTCTTCGCCTCCCCCTGCGCGCAGCTCCAGCGCGGGGGGCGCGACCTCGAGCCGGTGGAGGTCGACCGCTACATGTGCGTGGGCTGCCATCGCTGCTACCAGATCACGGGCTGCCCCGCCCTCTCCTTCGAGCCGCCCGCCTACCTGGTCGACCCCGAGGCGTGCGCCGGATGCGACCTGTGCTGCGGGTTCTGCCGGACGCAGGTCATCTACAGCCCGCGCTCCCGCCTGGACGCCGCGACGCGGCGGCGGATCCGCTACGCCGCGGCGGAGACGGGCCCCGACGCTTGACCGCTGCGGAAACAAAAGCAAGGCGAAGACCCCCTCGGCACCGCCTGCAACGCTCCTCCGATCCGCGGATCCGCATGAAAAAGCCTCCCGCCGCCGGACCCGGGAGAGGTCCGCGCGACGGGAGGCGTCCCATCGGGATCCGGGGCACCCTATGCGTGCCGGGTGATGCGCCCCTCCGCACGGGCGACCGCGCACCCGATGCTCGCACCGACCCCGAGCTTCACCGCGTCGGGGACGATGAACGGCACCACCGCGGCGAGCAGCGCCGGGACGAGGTCCATGGGGCCCACGACCATGAGCTGGAAGGTGCCGCAGGCATAGGTGACGGCAAGCATCACCGCATCGGCGACGAGGGCCCGGGGAAGCGCCGGCACCGAGCGCGGCAGGAAGCTCTCGAGCGTGGTGGCGAGCAGCATGCCGATCAGGAAACCCCACAGAAAGCCGCCCGTGGGCCCGGCGATCGCGCCGACGCCCCCGCCGAATCCGGAGAAGACCGGCAGCCCGAGGGCGCCGAGCAGCAGATAGACCGCGACCGACGCGACGGCGGTCGTGCGGTCGAGCGCCGCGGGGAGGATGGCGAGCGCGAGCGTCTGCAACGTGAAGGGAACGGGGCCGAAGGGCACGGTCACCCATGAGGCGACGGCGAGCAGGGCGACCGACACCCCGGCGCGCGAGATCTGGCGTACGTCCATGGCGATTCTCCTATCGAACGGGTCGGATGGTCGATACGCCCAGTATACCGAGCGGAGCGCCCGCGGACCGGTCGGGCTGTGTACTCGTCGTGTTCCGCCCTTCGCGCCGCGATGCGATGCGCCATCTGCTATACTCGACTCCGCCGTCCCCATCGTCTAGCGGTCAGGACATCGCCCTTTCAAGGCGACGACACGGGTTCGAGTCCCGTTGGGGGCACCATCGAGTGC
>NZ_JAQECM010000050.1:0-18032 GCF_027669965.1 Candidatus Collinsella stercoripullorum
AGCGACACGGCGACCATGAAGGTGTCGAGCAGCATGTGCGGCTCGGCCATAACGTTGCCGATGCCGGAGCGCAGCAGGTCGACGGCGAAGATGACCACGCAGATCACGATGACCATGATGGTCAGGATGCGGGACAGCTCGGCGAGCTTCATCTGAAGCGGGGTGAGCTCCTCCTTGGCCTCGTTGAGCGCGCCGGCGATCTTGCCCATCTCGGTCTTCATGCCGGTACCCACCACGACGGCGCGACCGCGGCCGTAGACCACGGTGGAGCCCATGTAGCACATGTTCTTGCGGTCGCCCAGCGGCACGTCATCGACGCCGGGGTCGAGCGCGATGACGTCGGCGTGCTTCTCGACCGGGACGGACTCGCCGGTGAGCGCGGCCTCCTCGATCTTCATCGAGGCGCTCTCGAGCACGCGGCAGTCGGCGGGCACGGAGTCGCCGGCCTCCAGCAGGACGATATCGCCCGGGACGAGCTCGGACGAGTGGAGCATCGTCATCTTGCCGTCGCGGATGACCTTGGACTGGGCGGCGCTCATCTCCTGCAGGGCGGCGAGCGCCTCCTCGGACTTCGCCTCCTGGATGACGCCGAGGGCAGAGTTGATGATGACGACCGTCATGATGATGATGACATCGGCCCACTCGGACTCACCTTGGATCATGCCGGTGACGGCCGAGATGACCGCGGCGACGATGAGCATGATGACCATGGGGTCCGCCATCTGCTGGAAAAAGCGGATCCACAGCGGTGTCTTCTCCTCCTCGTCGAGCTTGTTGAGGCCGTAGCGCGCCAGACGCTCCTGCGCGGTCGACGCGGCAAGGCCGGTTTCAGGGTTCGAGGATTGCTCCTCGAGCACCTCCTCTGCCGAAGCCAAGTATTCCTTCTGCATACTTTGCTTCCCCCTCTTGGGAACAACGTGCCGACCAGCAGATTTTGCCCGATCTTAATTCCCCGGTAGAAGGGGCAAGGGCCTCTAGAGGCTGCGTACCGGCCGACGGCTTACAACGGTCAAAATAATACCTCAAAAACTACACGGGGTTCACATAGGCGCGGCGGGCGACGCGACGCCGGGGCGGCCGGGGGCGGCGCCGGGACAGGGGCGGACCCGCACGGTCCGCCCCGTATCGCCGCCGTTCCCGCGCATCCGCGGCGCACGGGGCGCGGACCGGCACGACGGAGAACCAAACGACCCCCTATCGGTGAACGGTCGCACACGGTGGCCGCCCGGCACAGCGCGGACCCGCCGGGACACACGGTGGCCGCCCGGTCCGCCCGGGGCGCCCGGAACCGCCGGGGTCTGCCGGGGCGCCCGGGGTACGCGGCGACCGCCCGGTCCGCCCGGCACAGCGCGGGCGCCCGGAACGCGCGGGCCCGCCATGAGACGACGCGGGGGCCGCGCCAAGATCGCGGCCCCCGCGCAGGGAAAAGGGAGAGCGTGTTTCGGGCGGCGCGCCCGGGATGGCGGGCGCGCCGGCGTGCGCTACATGATCGAGCCAAGGAAGTTCGGCACGGCGCGGTAGAGCGCGAAGAGCATGAGCGCGGTGTAGAAGATGTAGCTCAACGTCATGCAGATCTGCAAGGCGCGCGGGGGCTTGACGCCGCGGTGGACGTCCTTGCGCCAGATCATGCGGGTGATGAAGAATCCCGCGACCGGCGTGCCGATGCTCGTCAGCACGTTGGAGAAGTACGTCAGCTGGATGGGCGAGCTCCCGTAGACGAAGGCGATCGCCATGGCGCCGACCAGGATGACTGCGGCGGTGATCTTGATGTTCCTGCCGTCGAGCTTGGTCGGCTTGTTCAGGCCGGCGTTCAGGAACACCGAGCAGCGACCGGTGTTTCCCATGATGGCGGCGAAGGCCGCGGCGAGGAACGCGATGCCCATCACGATGTTCGCGAACCCGCCGAAGGCGGGGACGAGCATGGCGGCCAGATCGCCGAGGTTCTTGATGTCGGTGCCCGTGGGGTTCAGCACGATGGCGCCCACGAGGATCACGACACCGCTGATGACCACGGTGCCCACGACCTGGGCCAGGGCGTCGGCGGTCATGACGCCGTTGAACAGGTCGCGCTTCTTCCACTCCTTCTCGGCACCCAGGTAGGTGCCGTACATGCCGGCAAGCACGGAGGCGGAGGAGCCGAGGAAGCCGAGCACGGTCACGATGGAGCCCTCGGGGAACTGCCACTGGGTGAGGCCCGCGCCCACACCGGCCCAGTCGGGGCCGCCGGTCATTACGAGCACGACGATGAACGCGATTGCCATGATGGCGATGCACGCGGTCACGGCCTTCTCGATCTTGCCGTACACGCCCTTCAGGAAGTAGCACAGGAACACGAACACCATCACGATGGCGGCGCCTATCTTCCAGTCGATGCCGAAGATCAGGCTCATGCCGGCGCCGATGCCGGCCACGTTGCCGATGTTGAAGCAGACGCAGGCGAAGAACGTCACCAGGCCGACGAAGGTGGCGGCGGCGTTGCCGTAGTACTTGCGGATGGCGTCGATGGTGGGCAGGCCGGTCGCCATGGACAGGCGGTAGGCCACGAGGATGAAGGTGGTGCCCATGAAGATGACGGGCAGAAGCACCCAGAGAAGCTGGTAGGCGTAGTCGCCGCCCAGCATGGCGGAGGTGGTGAGCGAGCCGGGGCCGAGCTGGATGCCGGCGAGGATGAATCCGGGGCCCATGCGCCTGAGCAGGTCGCTCAGGGGCAGTCGCTCGACGCTCGCGGGATCGAATCCGAAGACGTTGTCGGCGGGGGCGAGGTCGCCGTCCACCGTCTTCGCTGTCGGGTCGGACATGGGGATACCTCCCTTGCGAGAGGGGCCGGACGCCCGAGCCGCCCGCTCCCGTCCCGCATCCCTCCCGTGCACAAGGGTACCCGAGCCGGTGCAGCGCGGCGTCGAAGCATCGCGGTCGAGCGCACGGGTTCACGGGATGGGAGGCGGGCGGACCGGGCGTCCGGCCCCTTGGGAACCCGCCGCATGCGGGGCGGACCCTCGCATGCGGCGGCGTTCGAACGGTCTGCTGGTTCGGCGATTAGGCGAACTGGGTCATATCGACCTTGTCGAGACCGGAGTTCTTGATGCCCTCGGCGACCCAGTCCTTCTCCTCCTGGTCGAGCGGGAGGACGGGCTTGCGCATGATGGCGTTGGTGAAGATGCCGCGCTGGTACAGCGTCTCCTTGAGGCGGGCGTGGGCCTCACCGGAGGGCTGGCCGCCGCCGTAGATGGCCTGGGCGATGTGGTAGATGCGGTCGGACCAGTCCTGGGCCTCCTTGAGGGTGTGCTGCTCGGGGTTCTTGAAGACGTCCCACGCCGGGCAGATGAGCTCGGGCACGCAGCCGGCGAAGCCGATGAGGGCGCCGTCCATGCCGGTGAACCAGGAGGGGCACAGGGTCTCGTCGTGGCAGGTGATCAGCGAGATGTCCGGGCACTCCTGACGCAGGACGCGGACGTCGTGCTCGTAGATGGAGGTCACGCGGGTGCCCATCTTGATGCACTTGACGTGCTCGATCTCCTTGCACATCTTGACCAGGGTCTCCACCGGGTAGAACGCCTTGGAGGTCGCGGGGTACAGGTGGATGATGATGTCGATGTCGGCACCCTCGGCGACGTCCTTCACGTACTCGAACGGAGCGTCGGGGTTCATGCCGAAGCGCAGCCACATGTGGGGCGGCATGAGCAGGATGCCGTCGGCGCCCGCCTCCTTGGCCTCGCGCGCCATCTCGATGGCGCCCGCGGTGTGCTCGCAGTTGACGCCGGAGATGATGGTCATGCAGTCGCCGCACTCCTCGGCGCAGATCTCGGTGACGCGCTTGCGCTCGGCCTGGGTGAGGCTGGTGATCTCACCGGTGTGGCCGTTGCAGACGAGGCCCTCGATGCCCTTGCCGTAGAAGGACTTGATCCAGCGGAGGTAGACGCGGAACTCGGCCTCGTTGATGGAGTAGTCCTCGTTCAGGGGGACGGAGACGGCGGGGAAGATGGTCTTGAAGGTGACGGTCTTGGCCATGGTAGGAAATCCCTTCTCATGCTGTGTTGCCGTGCGCGGGTTCGCGGGGCCCGCATAGCAAGTTATGCAAACGTTTGCTTTACTCGTCATGTATTCTGCCGCCTTCAAATCCGGGTCGCAAGGCTTATGCAAACGTCTGCAAGTATTTGCATCGATATGCCGTCCACCTGCGGAAAAATACCGTTCATCCTAAAAGCAGCAGGTCATGGCAATAATTGACAAACGTGCCGCGTTTTGTGCCGCATCACATCGCGATGACCCTTCAACAGCCTGATTTACGCAATCGTTTGTACTACCGTATGATGGATGGGATCGCAACGCGCCGCGCAGGCGCCCATGCGGGCACCTGCGCGCAGGAACGCAACCGAGGAGGCAGCCATGCCTACGCTCAAAGATGTGGCGCGCCTGGCCAACGTCGACGTGAGCACGGTCTCGCGCGCGCTCAACAACACCGCGCACGTCCACCCGACGACCAAGGCGCGGATCCTGGCCGCCGCCAAGGAGCTCGGGTACCGTCCCAACCCCGTGGCCCAGGGCCTGAGACGCGGCAGGCAGCACACCATCGCGGTGCTCCTCCCCCGCCTGCAGCTCACCATCTTCGCGGAGATCGCGCAGGGCATCGAGCAGGAGGCGCGCAGGCTCGGGTACTCGATCGTCTTCGCCAACACCGGCGACGACCCCGAGCGCGAGGCGGAGAGCCTCGAGCGCATGCGCTGCGGCATCGCCGACGCGATCATCATCGCCGGCACGGGGAGCAACGGCAGGCAGCTGCGCGACATCCAGACGGAGGGAACCCCCGTCATCCAGGTCGTCCGCATGCAGGAGCACAGCATGAGCAGCGTCGTGGCCGATTACTACTCCTGCAGCTACGAGGCGGTTGAGTACCTGGTCGGCAAGGGATGCCGCGAGATCGGCCTCATCAACAGCCCGCGCAGCATCTCCCCCTACAAGCGGCGCTACGAGGGCTACCGGGACGCCGTGCGCGAATTCGACCTCGAGCCGATCTGCGTCACCTCGTCGAGCACCGCCGAACCCAACAACTTCGAGTTCGGCTACCGCGGCGCGGCGCGCCTGCTCGACGAGCACCCCGGCCTCGACGCCATCATGGCGGCGGTGGACATCCAGGGCATGGGCGCGCTGCGCGTCCTGCACGAGCGCGGCGTCCGCTGCCCCGACGACGTGCGGGTCATCAGCCTGACGGGCCATTCCATCGGACGGATGCTCGAGACGACGATGACCTCCATGGAGGTCCCGGCGATCGAGATGGGCGAGAAGGCCGCCCGGATGGCGGTCGAGGCCATCGAGACGCCCGCCGGCGAGCCTCCCGCCCGCCAGCACCTGGTCTTCTCCCCGACCCTCGTGGTGCGCGACAGCGCCTAGGACCGGGCACCCGCGGGATTCGGAGGCCGGCCGCGGCTACAGCGCCCGCAGGCCCCGGGAGCATGCGTACACGGCGAGCGCGAGCGGTACCGTGACGGCGAGCACCGGGTAGAACAGGCCGAGGTCGACCGCTCCGAACAGCATGCCGCCGATCATGGGGCCGAGTGCCATCCCGATGTCGAGCCCCATGTAATAGGTGCTGTTCGCCATGCCGGCGTGCTCGGGCCCCACGAGGCGCACGGCCGTCGCCTGGCAGACCGAGCACATCACGCCGTAGCCGCCCGCCATGCACGCCGCGGCGGCGAACAGGGCGCCGTCGCCCCGCATGACGGCGAGCAGCACGAGCGCGCACACGGCGCAGACGGACGACGCGAGGAGAAACGGACCGAACCGGACCGTGTCGAACCTCCGCTTGAGCGCGAAGCGCAGCGCGAGCAGCACCACCGCGTAGACCGGGAAGAACAGGCTCACGGACAGGTCGAGCCCGCGCGCGTCGACGTAGCTGACCAGGAACGACTGGGTGGCCATATAGGGCACGGTGAACAGCGCGACGATGAGCGCCGCCGGCACCACGCGCATATCCACCAGGGCGAAGCGGCGGCGCGGTTGCGCCATGCGCCGCCGGGCGCCCTGCGCATGCGGCCCGGCCGCGCCCCCGGCGCCCGCCTCCCGCCCCATGCCGGCGGCCGCCCGGTCCCGCAGGCCCGAACCGGCCCGCGATCCCGCCGCGGCGGGCTTCCCCGGATCGCCCACGAACCGGACGAGCACCACCGTGGCCGCCGCCATGATGCCGCCGAACGCGAGCGCCGGCCGGTACCCCAGCCAGCCGCTGATGGCGAGCCCCGCGGCGGGGCCGGCCGCCATGCCGAGCGCGTTCATCATCCCGAACATGCCCATGCCCGAGCCGATGCGCGCCGGCGGCAGCAGCGAGGCGAACCAGGTCGACATGCACACCGAGCACAGCGCGTACCCCGCACCGCTCACCAGGCGCAGGACGGCCACCTGCACCGGGTCGACGGCGACGGCGTACAGCGAGGTGGAGACGGCCAGCACGACGGCCCCGGCGGTCGCCAGCCCGCGCTTCGCCACGATATCCGAGAGGTTTCCCGCCATGGGCCGTATCGCCAGCGAGCACACGTTCATGAGGCCGCCGACGACCCCCATGAACGCCGCCGTTCCCCCGAGCGAACCGGTGAATCCCGCGATGAGGGGGTTCACCAGCATGGTGCTCCCCAGGTAGAAGAAACTCGCCGCCAGCATGACGCGCGCATCCCGCGAGAGGCCCTGCGCGCGCCCGTCGCGCGCCGCTGTCCCGTGACGTCCCATCGTCCTCCTTCGCTCCCCTTTCAAGGCACCGCCGCAAGGCGGCGCCACCCCCCCCGCCGCGGCATCCGGGCATGACACGGGGACCGCCCTGACTGTCGCTACGCGGCGGCCGCGCGCGGGCGGCCGCCGGTTCCCAGTGTAGGACGGCGCCGGCCGCCGATGCGGGGTGATATCGGTTGCGCGATTCCCCGCGCGGAATCCGGCATACGTTTCCACGGGCGCTGACCCCGCGCGCGACCCGCGGCGCCCGGCATCGCGGCAGCTCCGGCGCGTGCCCGGCCCCGTCGCGCCGGAGCGCGACCCCGTTCCGAGACGGAGCGGGCGAAGGGGCGGGAGGGCGTCCCGGGCCTCCGCCCAAGCGGGAGGGAACCGCGGATGTGGAATCGTTCTCGTATGAACTGTGGAGCGTCTCCGAGATAATCGAAGCCTTACGTCCCCCTTGCGGGGCATCGCTTATAATGTGCACGGTAATTCGTTTTATCAGCGCAGAGGCAACGTCAGATGGAGGTCTGAATGTACAAGCGCACCAAGATCGTCTGCACCATGGGTCCCGCCTGCGACAGCGACGATACGCTCCGCGAGATGATCAAGGCGGGCATGAACGTCGCCCGCTTCAACTTCTCGCACGGCTCCTACGAGGAGCACCACGAGCGCATCGAGCGCGTCCGCCGCATCGCCCGCGAGCTCGGCATGCCCGTCGGCATCCTGCTGGACACCAAGGGCCCCGAGGTCCGCACCGGCCTGCTCAAGGACCACGCCAAGGTCACCGTCAACGCCGGCGACAAGATCGTCGTGACCGCGCAGCCCACCAGCGAGGACTGGCTGGGCGACGCCTCCCACATCTCGCTCGACTACCTGAACCTCCCCTCCGAGGTCTCCGCGGGCGCCCACATCCTGATCGATGACGGCCTGGTCGACCTCGAGGTCGAGAGCGTCGACGGCCAGGACATGCACTGCGTCGTCAAGAACACCGGCGTCATCGGCGAGCGCAAGGGCGTCAACATCCCCAACGTCGACATCTCGCTGCCCGCCATCACCGACCGCGACCGCGAGGACATCCTGTTCGGCATCCAGGAGAACATCGACTACATCGCCGCGTCGTTCATCCGCAACGGCCGCGCCGTGGAGGAGATCCGCGACCTGTGCCATCTGAACGGCGGAGAGCACGTCACGATCTTCCCGAAGATCGAGTGCGGCCTCGCCGTCCAGAACTTCGACGAGATCCTCGAGGCCTCCGACGGCATCATGGTCGCCCGCGGCGACCTGGGCATCGAGATCGCCCCCGAGCTCGTGCCGCACATCCAGAAGGAGATCATCGCCAAGTGCAACGCGGCCTACAAGCCCGTCATCACCGCCACGCAGATGCTCGACTCCATGCAGCACAACCCGCGCCCGACCCGCGCCGAGGTGGCCGACGTCGCCAACGCCATCTACGACGGCACCGACGCCGTCATGCTGTCCGGTGAGACCGCTGCCGGCCAGTACCCGGTCGAGGCCGTGAAGATGCAGGCCCAGATCGCGCACGAGACCGAGAAGTACCTGCCGGTCCACGCGCCGCTCAAGGCCCCCGAGAACGCGCACGGCACCCGCGTCATCAACAACGTCGTGGGCATGTCCGCCGTGAACATGGCCACCGTCGTGGGCGCCAAGTGCATCACCGTGCCCACCACCACCGGCCGCACCGCACGTCTGATCTCCCACTTCCGCCCGAACGTGCCCATCTGCGCGTTCTCCCGCCACGAGTGGGCCGTCCAGCAGATGATCATGTACTGGGGCGTCGAGCCGCACCTGGCCGCCATCACCCAGGGCACCGTCAACGGCACGATCATCAAGGCGATCGAGACCGCCAAGGAGCTCGGTTACGTCAAGGAGGGCGACCTCACCGTCGCCACCGCCGGCGATCCGCGCATGTCCATCCACCTCGACGGCAAGGCGACGTCCACCAACGTTGCCTACGTCGCTCAGGTCCGCTAACCCGGGTCCGCACGAACCCGCCGGCTGCGAGCCTGCAGCCCATTGCGGCAACGCGAGCCGCCCGTCCGGGAACCCCCGGGCGGGCGGTTTTTTCGCCGATCTGTAACGTGCGCCGAACGGGCAGCCGCCCTGCACGGGGTACGCTGCCCACATGAAGAGGATGTACGCAACCGGCCGCTCGGCGATCCAGCTTTACCGCTGCGGGGAGTTCCCCCGCCCGCATGAGGCATATGCGCCCGCAGCCCCCTAGAAGCCCAGGCGCTCAGCGACCGCCCGATCGGCCTCGTCGAGCACCTCGGCGAAGGTCACGGTGAAGAACCCCTCGGTCAGCAGCTGGTAGGGCGCGTGCTCGGCCACCCCGTTGGTGCGCACCGTCTCATGGGCGACCACGATGGCGTCGTGCACGAACCCCTCGGGGATGGGGTACTGGGCGAACCCCGCCGCCGCCCGGCGCAGCGCACCGGTCTCGCGCGGGATCGAATCCAGGGGGAACATCTTGCCGAACCCGTCGAAGTCCCCCTGCTTCTTGATGCGGAACTCCCGGCTCGGCCGGATACCGTTCGCGTCGAGGCACTCGTTCACGCGCGTGTTCCACAGGTTGTCCGCCAGCAGATGCGCCCATGCGCCGAGCGTCAGGTCGAACGCGGTGCGGGCGGGACCCGCCTCCGACGCGCCGTCGGGACCGGGCCGGTCGGGCTCCCCCGCATCCTCGAACCGCTGCGGGAAATGGATGCGGTCGATGCGCTCGCGCTCGCGCGCGATGCTGCCGGGATGCACGATCGCGCAGGTGCGGTCCGCCTCGTCCAGACGTCCCCACGCCGGCGCCACGTAGTCGTCCCAGAACTCGCGCTCGCGCGGCTTGGGGATGAACTCGGGCGCGGCGAAATGCGTCGTGCGATACGCGATGGGCTCCTCGACGCCCGGCACCATGTACCCGACCATGATGTCCGGCACCAGGTTCCCGAACAGGAAGGCGTTGCGGTCCCGGACCGCCCGCGCCACGGCGCCGCCGCGCGCGATCAGGCGCTCCGTCTGCGCGATATGTATGTTCCAGCTGGGCATATCGAACATCCTCCCCCCTCGCCCGAGCGTCGTGCGGGCGCGCCCGAGGGGCCCGCGGCGGACAGGCCACTCGGCAACAGCGCCCGTCTCCTTCCCGCCTCGCCCGCCGCCATCGCCGGGCGAGGCAGGCGGGCGGCCCACCGCGCCCGCCGCCGCACGGGATGGAGCCGCCCCCTCCGCCCCGCCGTGGGGCGGAGGGGGCGCGGACCCGTCCGGTGCAGCGAACGCGATGCCGCGCGGACCTACGAGCGGATCTCGCCGCCGGTGGCCTTGCAGACCTTGGCGACCAGGCGCGAATGGGCCTTCTCGACCTCCTCGGAGGTCAGCGTGTGGTCTACCGCGCGGTAGGTGAGCGCGAACGCCATGGACTTCTTGCCGGCGCCCACGCGCTCCTCATCGCGGTACACGTCGAACAGCCGCACGCCGGCGAGCAGCTTGCCGCCCGCGGACCTGATGCGGCGCTCGAGGTCCTCGCAGGTCACCGACTCGTCGACCACGATCGCCATGTCGTGCTCGACCGGCGGGAAGCTCGAGAAGTCGCGGTACGCCCCGTGCGGGCGGGCGGCGCGCAGCAGCGCCTCGAGGTTCAGCTCGAAGGCGACCACGGGCAGGTCGATGTCGAAGGCCTCGCGCGTGTCGGGATGGATCTCGCCGACCCAACCGAGCACCGTGCCGCCCGACAGGACCTCGGCCCCGCGTCCGGGCTGCAGGAACGCATAGCCCTCGCCCTCGGCGGGGCGGAAGCGGACCTTCTCCACGCGGAGCTGGGAGAGCAGCTCCTCGACCACGCCCTTGCCGTCGAAGAAGCGCAGCGGGCGGTACTTCTGGATCCAGGTGATGTCGCCCATCGCGCCGGACAGCACGCCAGCCAGGCTCTCGCGCTCCTTGGGCGCGCTGGCGTTCTCGCGCCCGTGGAACAGCGTCCCGATCTCGTAGAGCTGCACGTTGGCGGTGCCGTGCGCCTCGTTGTAGGCGACGGACTGCAGAAGGCCCGGGAGCAGGGAGCGGCGCATCTCGGTCTGCTCGGCCACCAGCGGGTTCATGAGCACCACGGGCACGCCGCGACCCTCCGTCGACATGCCGACGCGCTCGAGGTCGCCGGGTGCCGCGAAGGAGTAGGTCGTGGTCTCGTTCAGGCCGCAGGCGCGCATGATGCGCCCGATCTCGCGGGTCGCGCGCTGGTCGCGCGTGAGGCCGCCGATATGGTTGCGCGCGGCCGGGATGGTCGCCTCGACGCGGCCCATGCCCCACAGGCGCAGGACCTCCTCGATGAGGTCGATCTCGCGCGGCAGGTCGGGACGGAAGCTCGGCGGGGTCACGAGCAGGACGCCCTCCTCGGCGCCGCGCTCGACCGTGCACCCCAGGCGCGTGAGCGCGCGCTCGACGAAGCCCTCGTCGATCGGGGCGCCGCAGATGTCGTGCACGCGGCCCATGCGCAGGGCGATGGCCTCGATGTGCGCGGGCGCGGGGTAGACGTCCACGTACCCCGGCGCCACCTCGCCGCCGGCGAGCTGCTCGATGAGGGCGCAGGTGATGTTCGCCACGTCGACGCAGCCGGTCTCGTCGACCTGGCGCTCGAAGCGGATGGAGGCGTCGGAGATGAGCGAGAGGTCGCGGCTCGTATGGGAGGTGCGGCCGGCGTCGAAGCAGGCGCTCTCCACCATCACGTCGACGGTGTCGTCCTCGATCTCGGAGTCCATGCCGCCCATCACGCCGGCCAGCGCCACCGGGCGCTCGCCGTCGGTGATGAGGCCCATGCCCTCGGCGAGCGTGCGCTCGACGCCGTCGAGCGTCTGGAAGCGCTCGCCCTCGCGCGCCGCGCGGACCACCACGGAGCGGTGCCCGTCGCGCTCGGCGAAGGTCGACAGGTCGAAGGCGTGCAGGGGCTGGCCGGTGAGCATCATGACGTAGTTGGTGATGTCCACGATGTTGTTGTGCGGACGGATGCCGAGCGCGGTCAGGCGGCGGAACATCCAGTCGGGCGAGGGCCCGACCTTCACGTTGCGCACGATGCGGGCCACGTAGCGGCTGCACAGCCCCTCGCCGTCGATGGCGACGGAGAGCTCGTCGGCCGTCGGGCGGCCGGTCTCGCTCGCGATCGCGGGGTAATCGACATGGTAGTCGCGGTCGTAGATGGCGCCGACCTCGCGCGCCATGCCGACCATGGACAGGCAGTCGGGGCGGTTGGGGGTGATCTCGCAGTCGAGCACCGTCTCGGAGGTGCCCTGGTACTGCGCGAACGGCACGCCCACGGGCGCGTCGGGCGGCAGGATCATGATGCCGGAGTGGTCGCCGCCCAGACCCAGCTCGCGGGCCGAGCAGTTCATACCGCAGGACACGACGCCGCGCAGCTTGGACTTCTTGATCTTGACGCCGCCGGGCAGCTCGGCGCCGATCATCGCGGTCACGATATGGTCGCCCTCGTTGAAGTTCTGGGCGCCGCAGACGATCTGCAGGGGCTCGGGCTCACCGTCCTCGCCGACGTTGAACCCGCCCACGTCGACCTTCGTGACCCACATGTGGTCGGAATCGGGATGGGGCTCCTTGGACACGACCTGGGCCGTGACCACATGGTCGAACGACTCGCCGACGGTGTCGACGGACTCGACCTCGGTGCCGGTGCGGATGAACTCGGCGACCAGCTCGGCGGGGTCGGATGGGACCTCCACCATCTCCTGGAGCCAGCTATAGGGAACGCGCATTCGTACAACTCCTTACACGCGAATGAATCCACTCGAAGACCCGCGGCGGCGCGGTATGCCGCCGCATGCGGGGCGCACGGGCTAGAACTGCTCCAGGAAGCGCATGTCGCCCGTCATGAGCGAGCGCAGGTCGGGCAGGTCGTAGCGGAGAGCCGCGATGCGCTCCACGCCGGCGCCGAAGGCGAAGCCGGAGTACTCGTCGGGGTCGATCCCGCAGTTCACGAGCACGTTGGGGTCGACCATGCCGCAGCCCAGGATCTCGATCCACCCGGAGTGCTTGCAGAAGGCGCACCCCTCGCCGTGGCACACGCCGCAGCTCACGTCCACCTCGCAGGAGGGCTCGGTGAAGGGGAAGAAGTGCGGGCGGTAGCGGGTCTTGCGCTCCTCGCCGAACATGCACTTGACGAAGTAGTCGAGGGTGCCCTTGAGGTCGCCGAAGGTGATGCCGCGGTCGACCACCAGGCCCTCGACCTGGTTGAACTGGGGCAGGTGGCAGGCATCCGCCGTATCGGGGCGATAGACCGTGCCCGGGGCGATCATGTAGATGGGCGGCTTGTTGGCGAGCATGGTGCGCACCTGCACGCCGGAGGTCTGGGTGCGCAGCAGGACGTCGGACTCGCCGTGCGCGTGCTCCTCCGGATGGTCCACCGAGCCGGGCGCGTTGTCCACGATATAGAAGCTGTCGCGCGCGCTGCGGCTGGGATGGTCCATGGGCGCGTTCAGCGCGGTGAAGTTGCACCAGCTCGTCTCGACCTGCGGGCCGCTCTCCACGGTGTAGCCGATCCCGCAGAAGACGTCCTCGATCTCCTCGATGATCTGGCTGATGAGGTGCTGGTGGCCGAGCTTGGGGCGCGCTCCCGGCAGGGTGACGTCGACGGCCTCGGTCGCCATGAGGGAGCTCAGGGCCTCGCGGCGCAGGTCCTTCCCGCGGCGCTCGATCATGCTCTCGGCCAGGCGGCGCAGCTCGTTGGCGCGCTTGCCCAGCACGGGGCGCTCCTCCGGGGCGACCTTGCCCATCATGTGCATGACGGAGGTGATCTCACCCTTGCGGCCGAGCAGCGCCACGCGCGCACGCTCCAGGGCGTCGGTGCCGTCGGCACCCTCGATCATCCCCCTCGCGCGGGCCTCGAGCTCGTCAAGATCGTCGATCAGGCTCATGTATCCATCCTTCCTCTAACAAAAAACCGTCCTCGGGTCGGTCGAGACCCAAGGACGGAATGTTCCGCGGTACCACCTTGCTTGGCTGCCGGATGTCAGGCCCGGCATGCCCCCTTTCGCCCTCTGTCGCTCGGGCCGGCGGCTTCCCTACTCAGCGCACTGCCGCCGAAGATGCGGGGCGCGGCGCCGTTCAGGTCGCTGCTCGGGAGTGAACGTCGCACCCTTGCCCTGGCGGGAAGGCTTTCAGCCGGTGACCCTCCCTCTCTGCGCCGGACGCGGCGGATACGACCCTCTCCGTCATCGCGTTGGGGGCAAGGATAGCACAACGCCGCTCCGATGGCGGCGGTGGGTTCGCGGGAAAATGGGGACAGGCACTTTTTTCCCATTACGGGAAAAAAGTGCCTGTCCCCATTTTCTCGCGCACGCGCTGCGCCGGCCCGGACCCTCCCACGCTACACTGGAATTGTCCATGAGACCCGTAGGAAGGAGCCCGTATGGCCGACGACGTGAAGAAGCTCTCCCGCAAGCTCCGCCGTCTCGAACGCAAGCTGTGGACCCGCGAGTACCTGCTCAAGATCGCCGAGTTCGACGGGGCGACCATCGCCCCGCAAAACGGCGCCGAGGCGCGCGGGGAGGCCATGGCGGCGCTCGCCGGCGCGCACCACGAGCTGCTCACGAGCGAGAAGTCCCGCGACCTCGTCCGCAGCCTCGAGAAGGCCGCCAGGAAGGGGAAGATATCGGGGCAGCTGGCCGACGAGGTGCGCGTGCTCGCGCGCGACCAGCGCGAGGCGTCCGCCGTCCCCACCGAGGAGGAGGCCGCCTGGACGCGCCTGGTCTGCGAGGCGGACGCCGTGTGGCACCGCGCCAAGGCGGCCAACGACTGGGCGTCGTTCGAGCCGTACGTCGACCGCATCGTCGCGGCCCTGAAGCAGCGCGCCGAGCGCCTCGACGCCTCCCGCGACCCCTACGACGTGATGCTCGACCAGTACGAGCGCGGCCTCACCGCCGCGCAGTTCGACGCGTTCTGCGAGCAGGTGCGCGCGACCGTGGTCCCGCTCGTCCACGGCATCGTGCAGCGCGGCTACCAGCCCGACGCCTCCTTCCTCTCCGACCGCGTCCCCGACGCGGTGCAGCGCCAGATCTCCTTCGACCTCATCGACCTCGTCGGCATCGACCGCGCCGACACCGCCCTCGCCTTCACCGAGCACCCCTTCTCCGAGGGCTTCGCACCCGGCGACGCGCGCATCGCGACCCACATCTACGAGGACAACCTCATCTCCAACGTGTACTCGATCATCCACGAGGCGGGGCACGCCATATATGAGCTGGGCGTCGACCCCGATTACGCCTACACCTGCCTCGCCGGCGGCACCTCCATGGGCATCCACGAGAGCCAGTCGCGCTTCTTCGAGAACATCGTCGGGCGCAGCCGCCCGTTCATGGGGCCGCTGCTCAAGATCCTGCGCCGCCGCGTGCCCGACACGTACGGCGACGTCTCCGAGGACGAGCTGTACCGCGCCGTCAACATCGCCCAGCCCTCGCTCATCCGCACCGAGGCGGACGAGCTCACCTACCCGCTGCACATCATGATCCGCTACGAGATCGAGCGCCTGCTGTTCGCCGGCGAGGCGCGCGCCTGCGACATCCCGCGCCTGTGGGCGGAGCTCACGCGGAAGTACCTGGGCATCGAGGTCCCCGACGACACCCGCGGATGCCTGCAGGACACCCACTGGTCGGGCGGCAGCTTCGGGTACTTCCCCACCTACGCGCTGGGCAGCGCCTACGACGCGCAGCTCGTTGAGGCGATGGTGGCCGAAGGGGTCGACCTGGGCGAGGCGTGCGAGAGCGGCGACCTCTCCCCCGTGCGCGCACGGCTCGGCGCGAAGATCTGGCGCTGGGGCCGCTCCAAGGATGCGCCCGAGCTCATCGGCGGCGCGTGCGGGGCGCCGTTCGACGCGAGCTACTACTGCTCCTATCTGGCGCGCAAGTTCGGCGCGCTCTACGCGCTGTAAGCGGCGCGCCCGGCGCCGCGGCCGTGACGGATGCGGCCGCGGCCGACGCCCGGGTACGCGCCCAGCGCCGGTCGACATCCGGACCGCCGGACTCCGGGCAGTCGGGCCCCGGGCAGCCGGGCGGCGCCCGGGCAGCCGACAGCCCGCTTCTCGGCCGCGCCCCCGCGCGCCCGGTGACGGAGCTGCGGAACCGCCGGAGATAGAAAAGGACCCCGTCGCGCAGTCGAACCTGCGCGGCGGGGTCCTCTGCGTACGGGGACGCGGGGCCCGCGGGCCCGCAGGTGCACCGCGGGGACGGGCCCGACACGGCATCCCGCTAGACGGTTCCCTGGCGGGCCTCCTGGGCGGTGGGGGTCGAGCGCACCTCGAGCTCCTGGTCGCCGCCCTCGGCAGGGACCGTCACCGTGTACGTGACCTCGTAGGTCTCCCCCGGCAGCAGGCGGACGTCGTAGTAGAGCACCTGCAGCCCGTTGTGGGTGGCCTCGGACAGCGAGTCCTTGCTCGCCGTCGCGTCGGAGATCGTCCCGCCCGCGGGCGCGTACAGGTACAGGCGCAGCAGCTCCTCGGAGGGCTGCAGCCTGCTGTTGTGCGCCCGGACGTAGGACGGGAGGTTCTGCGCCTCCTCCTCGGTCATGGTGTTGGTCAGCGTCACCTTCATGCTGTAGGTGACCGACCCGTCGCCCGACTTGATGCCGCTGCTCTTCTCGACGTTCAGGTCGAGGTACCAGTCGAGCTTCGAGTAGCTGTAGTTGTTGACGTACACCCCGGTCTCGGGGTCGGCCGGGTCGGTGGGCAGCGAGCCGTCGACGCCCACCTCGCGGATCGCCGTCTCCTCCGCCTCGTCCGCCATCCAGATCAGCAGGCGCCCCTCGGACGCGCCGCGACCGACGGCCTCGATGAGCTGGGCGAAGTCGAGGTCGCCCAGGCCCCCGACGAGCTTGTCGAACGCCGCGGAGGCGACCGAGGCGAACACCGCGTCCTGCATCTGGCCGTCAGTCGGGTAGTGCCAGTAGACGTCGGACAGAAGGACCTGGGCGGCGTTGGTGCCGTCCACCTGTGTGCCGTCGATCGCGGTGACCCCGCCGACGAGCCGGAGCATGTACTGCAGGAAGACCGGGTCGATGGCGAACACGCCGTCGACGGTCTGCCCGTCGTGGTTGATCGCCCAGATGGTGCGCGTCAGCTCGGAGCCGCGCGGGAAGTCGGGGACGAAGAAGGAGTCGCCCGCGGTGAAGTTCAGCGTCTCGCCGTCCGGCTGGAACAGCAGCATCTCCTCGTCGGAGATCTGGATCTGGTCGGTGGGGCCGCCGGAGTTGCGCAGGGTCTGCGTGCTCTCGAACTCCTGCAGGTCGATGGTGCCGTCGGTCACCGTGAGGATGCCCGCCGCGCCGCTGAAGCCGCCGAGGGCGCGAATCTCCGCGTTGTTCTCCGCGACGATGAGGTAGGTGCGGGTCTGGCCGCCCGCCCCGAGCATCTGCGACAGCACGGGCGCGACCTTCTCCGCGGCGTCGACCGCGCCGGACAGGGCGGCAAAGCCGCTCTTGGCGGTGTCGACCAACTCGGTCACCTGAGTGATGTGCGTGTCGCCGATGGCCTGCACGCGCTCGTTGGCGTCGTCGAGCACCGCGGCGCTGCCGGCGACCGAATCGGCGAGCGCCTGGGCGGCGCTCACGTTGATCGTGCCGTCCTGCAGCAGCTTGCCGGGCGTTGCCTCCGCGAGGTTGTCGGCGATGGGCACGAGCGCGCCCGAGGACACGTCGGCCAGCACGTCGACCAGGGTGCGCGCGGCATCGACGTCGCCGCCCAGCACGGGGATGAAGGTGGCAACCGTCCACAGCGGGCTCGAGACCTCGTCCTGGATGGAGGCGCACAGCTCGTCGATCTGGCGGACGTCGTCCGGCAGCGAGGCGAAGTCGCCGGAGGTCACCTTGCCCTGGATGCCGCTCACGAGCGACAGCGCGGTGCGCGCCTGGTCCTGGACGCTTTGCGCGGAGCGGTAGAGCGCGAAGCCGCCGGCGCCGGCAGCGACCACGAGCGCGACGAGCACCGCGACGATCGCGATGACGACCCGGCGGCGGCGCTTCTCCCCGCGGCGATGGCGGTGCCGCACGAGGTCACCCTCGACGCGGGAGTCCCCGTCCTCGCCGTAGGGGATGTTGAAGTCGTAGAACTCGGCCTTCTGCGCCTCATGGGGATGGGGTGCGGAAGAGGACGCGGGACCGCCGTTCCGCGGACCGCCGGCGCCCTCGGTCTCGATGCGCTGGACCGGGCGGGCGGGCGCGGGGTCGGAGGGGCGGCCGGCGGGGGCGCCGGGGGTGCGGCGCCCCGAATTCGGCCTGCTGTTGGCGAGGGCGACGAACTGGAAGGTATCCTGGCTCGCCCCGCCCGCGGGGCGCGGGGCGGGACCGGG
>NZ_JAQECM010000051.1:0-17341 GCF_027669965.1 Candidatus Collinsella stercoripullorum
CGACGGGCGCGGGGCGGACGGTTCGGGAAGGGAGGCGCCATGGGGCGCAAGCAGAGGGGCGGCGCACGCCGCCGCGGGCAGGCCGGGCAGCGCGGGCCGCGGCTCACCGGCACCGTGCGGCTCACGGACGCCGGGGCCTTCGTCCGCACCGCCGAGGGCGAGTTCCGCCTCACCCAGCGGGGCGTCCGCGAGGCCATGGCCGGCGACACGGTCACGGTGAGCCTGCACCGCGGGCCGGGCGGGCAGATGCGCGCGGTGGTCGAGGGCGTCCTCGACCGGCGCAGCGTCTCGCTCGTGGGCGCCTACGACGTGGCGGGCCCCCTGGGCGTGGTGCGCCCGCTCGACCGTCGCGGCGGCCAGGACTTCTTCATCCTGCCGCGCGACACCTCCGCCGCCGACAACGGGGTCGCGCCGGGCGACGTGGTGTCGGCGCGCATCGTGAGCTACCCGTCGCGCTACGAGTCGGGGGTCGCGACCATCGAGCGCCGCCTCGGCGGCGCGGACGCGCCGGACCTCGGCATCGCCTGCGTCATGGCCCGCTACGACCTCGAGGACGGCTACCCCCGGGCGACGGTCGACGAGGCGCGCGCCTGCCGCCTCGACGTCGACGGCGCGCTCGCCGACCCGCTGCGCCGCGATATCCGCGACCGGTTCCTGCTCACCGTCGACCCCGTCGACGCGCGCGACTTCGACGATGCGATATCGGTCGAGCGCACGGCGGCGGGCGGGTGGCGCCTGGGCGTGCATATCGCCGACGTCTCCCATTACGTCGCTTGGGACGGCCATATCGACCTCGAGGCCCGGCGCCGCACGACCTCGGTCTACCTCGCCGACCGCGTGCTGCCGATGCTGCCCGAGGAGCTCTCGTGCGACCTGTGCTCGCTGCGCCCCGGGGTCGACCGCCTCGCCGTCACGGTCGATGCGGAGCTCGACCGCCGCGGGCGGGTCCGGGGCTTCTCCGTGTATCCGAGCGCGATCCGCTCGCGCGTGCGCCTGGACTACGACGCGGTCGACGCCCTGCTGGCGCTCGACGACACCGACGGGGGCCGGGGCGGGCGCGAGGCCGCGGCGCCCGGGGATGCCGGGGACGGCGCCCTGGCGCGCGGGGAGGCGGCCGTCCGCACGGCCCGCGCCGCCGGGGAGGACCTGGGGGCGTTCCTGCGCGAGGCGGACGCCCTCGCCTCCGCGCGCCGTCGCGTCCGGCGCGCCCGCGGCGCCATCGACTTCGAGACCGTCGAGGTCCATGCCCTGCTCGACGCCGACGGCGAGCCGGAGCGGATCGTCGCGCGCGAGCGGACCCGCGCGACCTCCCTCGTGGAGGAGGCGATGCTCGTGGCGAACGAGTGCGTGGCGCGCTGGCTCGCCGACCGCGGGCTCGACGCCGCCTACCGCGTGCACGAGCGCCCGTCCGCCGACGAGCTGGCGGACGCGACGGCGACCCTCGTCGAGATCGGCGCCGTCGACCGCGCCCTGTCCGCGCGCATCCGCGAGGGCGATCCCGCGGCGATCGAGGAGGCCGTGGAGCGGGCGCACGGGACGCGGTTCGCCCCGCTGGTGAACGCCCTGCTGCTGCGCGCCATGCAGCGCGCCGTCTACCGCCCCCGCAACCTCGGGCACTACGCCCTCGGCGCGACGGCGTACTGCCATTTCACGAGCCCCATCAGGCGCTACCCCGACCTGCTCGTCCACCGCGAGCTCAAGGCGCGGCTCGCCTCCGAGCGCCTGGGCGCCCCCCGGGCGCGGGAGCGGGCCCGCGCGCTCACGGGCGTCGGCGACCAGGCGCTCGCGCGCATCCTCCCGCAGCTCTGCCGCGACGCGAGCGCGAAGGAGCGCACGGCGGACGCCGCCGCCCACGCATCCCAGAAGGTGATGGTCGCCCGCTACTACGCCGGGCGGGTGGGGGAGCGCTTCTCCGGCTCGGTCTCGTGGATCGACCGGATGGGCGCCTTCGTGCGGCTGGACGACACCTCCGCCGAGGGGCTCGTCCGCCTGTCCGACCTCGGCGGGGACGAGTGGTGGGAGCTCGACGAGGAGCGGCTCCAGCTGACCGGGGCGTCCTCGGGCCGCCTCATCGCGCTGGGGACCCGCGTCGTGGTCGAGGTCGTCCGCGCCGACGCCGTGCGCGGGCACCTCGATCTCGCGCTCGTGCACGCGAGCCGTGCGCTACACTGATACGACATCTCGAGACCCGGGAGGAACCGTGGATCTACCCGTTACCGAACGCGATATCGCCCAAGCCGAGGGCTATCTGGCCGCCGGCGACTACGACGGAGCCGCCCCGCTTCTGGAGCGGCTCGTCGAGCTCGCCGAGGAGTACATCGACGCCGAGTGCAGGACCGCCGACGACGTGCAGTACTTCAGCTTCGCTGACGCCTTCGAGCGCCTGGCGTACCGCCGCGTTGAGCGCGACCCGCGCCGGCTCGTGCAGGTGGGCGCCCCCTTCGACCGCCTCTACGCGGCGCTCGCCTTCGCCTACATCGTCCAGCAGGACTACGTCAGCGCGCGCAACGCGCTGGCGCAGGCCGTGCGCTGGAACCCCATGAACTGCGCCTACCGCCTCGACCTCGCCGAGCTCTACCGGGCTCTGGACGATGTCCGGGAGTGGGCGGCGCTCAGCCATTCGGTGATCGAGCGCGCCTCCGACGCGCGCTCCGCCGCCCGCGCCTACGCCAACCTCGGGGAGTTCTTCCTCGATGCGCACAACGCCCTCACGGCCTCCGGCTGCCTGCGGACCGCGCGCCGCCTCGCCGCCGGCGACCCGCGCGTGACGGCGCTCGCCGAGCGCATGTCCGCGGAGCGCCCCGAGGCGGCCGAGGCGTCCGACGAGGAGGCCGCCGCCGAGCTCGCCGCCCAGGGCGTCGATGCGTCCCCGTCCGCCGACGTGGCCATCTGCCTGCTCATGTGCGCGTCGGACGCCGCGCAGGCGGGGGACCGCGACGAGGCGGCGCGCCTCACCGTCCGCGCGCGCGGGCTGGTGGGCGAGGACGCCTGCCGGGCGCTCGTGCAGCTGATCCGCGAGTCCGACGCCGAGCTCGCCCGCGAGCAGGGCGCCGGCGCGCCCGCCGAGGGGGAGGAGGGCGCCGATGCCTAGCCGCAGGGAGCGCAAGACCATCGCCAAGAACCGCTCCGCCCGCCATGAGTACTTCATCGAGGAGACCTTCGAGTGCGGCATCGTGCTCTCGGGGACCGAGGTGAAGAGCCTGCGGGAGCGCGCCTGCCAGATCACCGACACCTTCGCGCTCATCCGCGGCGGCGAGTGCTGGCTCGTGGGCGTGCACATCCATCCCTACAGCCACGGGTCGATCTTCAACCGCGACCCCGACCGGCGCCGCAAGCTGCTGCTTCACCGCAGGCAGATCGACTACCTGGACGGCAAGCTCCGCAACCGCGGCTACGCCCTGGTCCCGCTGGAGCTGTACTTCGACGACAACGGCCGCGTCAAGCTCTCGCTCGGGCTCGGTCGCGGCAAGAAGCTGTACGACAAGCGCGAGGACATGGCGCGGCGCGACATGCAGCGCGAGATCGACCGCGCGCTCAAGGAGCGCAGCCGCTAGGCCCGCGCCGGCGCCTGCCGTCAGCCGAGCGCCCGCGCCGGGGACGGCTCCTTATGCTACCCTCGATGGTTGGACGAGGCGCCGCTCCGGCGCCTCATGTAAGAGGGGAGCATCCCATGGATCTGACCGCCCTGTTCAAGATGACCTACGGCCTGTACGTCGTCTCCGCCGAGGCCGACGGGCAGAAGGCCGGCTGCATCATCAACACCGCCACCCAGGTGACGGCCGAGCCGCCGCGCATGATGGTCGCGGTGCACAAGGACAACGTCACCACCGGCGTGATCGCGAAGGCGGGCGCCTTCACCGTCACCGCGCTCGACATGACCGCCGACATGCCCTACATCGGCAACTTCGGGTTCCGCTCGAGCGCCGGCTACGATAAGTTCGAGAAGTACGGCTGCGAGACCTCCGAGGTCGGCAGCCCCTATTCGCCCGAGCACGCCTGCGCGCTGTACGCCTGCCGGGTCGTCGACACCGTGGACGCGGGCACGCATCTGCTGTTCATCGGCGACGTGGTCGACGCGCGGAAGCTCTCGGACGCCGAGCCGCTCACCTATGCGTACTACCACGCGGTGCTGAAGGGCAAGACGCCGCCCAAGGCGTCGAGCTACCAGGGGTAGGAGGTCGCGCCGTCCAACCCCGCCCCGCCCCCGGTGCCGCCGCGATCCCTGCGCCCCGCCCCGCCGTCCCGCGTCGTCGTCCGGGGTGCCGCCGACGCCGCCCCCGGCCCGTCCGCACGTCCCCGCCGGAATTGATACTGAGATTGTGTCCTATTTGCGGAGAGCGGGTGCCGGCGGAATTGTCGGTCTGAATCGCCCGCGGGCGGATATACTAGCCATAGGTTCATCGCCAACGAAAGGATTCCTACCATGGCTGACGAGAAGAAGTATAAGTTCGTGTGCGTCGTGTGCGGCTACGAGGTCGAGGTCGATACGCCCGAGCTGCCCGAGGATTACGTCTGCCCCGTCTGCGGCGTCGGTCCCGATCAGTTTGAGCTCGTCGAGGAGTAACCTGGCGCAGTCGATCGGATGCGCTTAGTCGAGCGGGTCTCGCGCGGGATTGCGTGGGGCCCGCTCGCGTTAAAAACGCCGACCTTGCGTGCTCGTGCGGCCTTGGAGACGTGGAGGCCGCCGTGTTCGGCGACGGCGAGGGCCGCGCAGACGGCATCGAAGGGAAAGGTCCGATATGAACGAGATCAATGGCGATATCGCTTCTGTCCGTGTCGGGCAGAGCGCGGGGCGGCTTATCGGGCCGCGTGCCTACAACCTCATCTTCTCCGGGCTTATCTTCGCGGGACTGTCCGTGATGAGTCTGGGCTTTTACCTCGTGAAGATGCCGGGGTTCGAAACGTGGATAACCGTCTACGTCCATCCGTACATGATCTGCTCGTTTGTCGGCATCATCGCGGGCATCATACTCATGAACGTCGCGGTCAAGCGCCAGGCCGTTGTGCGCTCCCTGATCGGCTTCGCGCTCTTCGTCGGCGCGTTTGGCGCCACCCTTTCCCTGTTGGCCTTGGTGTATGACATGGAGGTCATCAACTCCGCCCTCTTCGCGACAGCGGTCATCACCGTCGTGTTCGGAGCGTTGGGAGTCGCGTTTCCACGGGTCTTCCAACGCATCGTGGGCGTTTTGAGCGTAAGCCTGCTCGCGCTCCTCGTCGTGCAGATGGTCACGATGTTCATGGGTATGGACCAGACGTGGCTGGACATAGCGGTCGTGGTGGTGTTCTGCGGTTTCATCGGCTATGACATGCACGCGGCGACCTCCGTCGCCCCCACCGTCCCCAACGCGGTGTTCATGGCGTGCAACCTGTTTTTGGATATCGTGAACGTATTCACCCGTCTCGTTCGGATCTTAGGAGACGACCGGTAACGTATCGGCAGGACATGAAGGTCGGTGTGAAATGCGGCCCTTGCATCCCCGCGGTGCAAGGGCCGCATTTTCATGCCGATCCTTCGGCTCGATTCGAGGTCGCCCGTAAGGATTCCATATCGCGCGCGTCAAGGCCGGGGCATGGAAGTAAGCGTTTACGCACCTTTGGTTATGCGCGTGCAAGGGATGCCTCGCGCGCGGCATGCGCGCCCGGTTCGCTCGCTATAGTGGCCGAGGTCCCGCGCACGGCAGGTTCTCGAGCGTGATGTATCGCCGGGATCGCCCGCCCGATCGGTGTCGGTACCCCGTGCGCATTGATTCGAAGAGGAGATTGGAGATCATCCATGGATAGGGACACGGTCGTTCGCGCGGCGATGGAGCGCGGTATGTCGCGCAGGCAGTTCTTCGCGATGCTGGCGGGTGCCGCCGGGCTTGCCGCCACGGCGAGCATCGGGCTTGCCGGCTGCAGCGAGGGCGGCGAGGTCGTGGAGGAAGTCGACTACAACAGCATGTCGCTCGACGAGATCATCGCGCAGGCCCAGAAGGAGGGCGAGGTCAACTCGGTCGGCATGCCCGACACCTGGGCCAACTGGGTCGAGACCTGGGAGGACCTCGAGGCTGAGTACGGTATCGCCCATACCGACCAGGACATGTCCTCCGCTGAGGAGATCGCCATGTTCAAGCAGGAGGGCGCCGACGGCACCAAGGATATCGGCGACGTGGGGCAGCAGTGGGGCCCGACCGCCGAAGAGGAAGGCGTCACCCTCAAGTATAAGACCAGCTACTGGGATGAGATCCCCGATTGGGCCAAGGATGATGATGGCGACTGGGTGGTCGGCTATTACGGCACCATGTCCTTCATCGCCAACGACGAGCAGGTCCCACAGGCGCCCACGAGCTACCAGGATATCCTCGATGGCGACTACAAGGTGACCATCGGCGATGTCGTCGCCGGCGCCTCCTCGCAGTACGCCGTGCTCGCTGCCGCGTATGCTCTGGGTGGAGGCATCGACGACATGCAGCCCGCCTATGACTTCCTGACTCAGCTCGCCGAGGCAGGGCGCCTCGACACCGGCGATCCCTCCATCGCGCGCCTTGAGAGCGGCGAGATCGCGGTCGCCCTGCACTGGGATTACAACACCATGAACTATCGTGCCCAGATCCTCGAGAACAATCCGGACGCTTCCTTCACGGTGACGATTCCGCAGGATGCCAGCGTGCGCTCGGGCTACTGCACCATCATCAACAAGTATGCGCCGCATCCTGCCGCCGCGTGCTTGGCCCGCGAGTACATCCTGTCCGACGAGGGCCAGATCAACCTCGCCCGCGGTTTCGCGACCCCGATCCGCAACGTCGAGCTTCCCGAGGACGTCAAGGCCCTCCACCTCGATGACGCCGCCTACGGCGACAACGTCGTGGATGTCGACAACGACAAGTGGACCGGCGTGTGCGAGGAGCTCATCACCTGGTATCAGGAGAACATCATCCCGATGATCGGCTGAGCATAACAAACACTTTCTGCCCGTGACGCGGGGCGGCTTCGCCGGCTGTCCCGCGTCACGGTGTCCTGTTGGCAAAGGAGGTCGTACATGGCGACATCTTCCAGCGCAGGCTCCCCGGCCAAGACATCGATGCGCCGCACGTGGTTCGGGTACGCCGCGCTCATACCGTTTGCACTCGTGGTCATCGCCTACGAGTTCCTACCCTTGGCGCAGATCCTGATCGATAGCCTGATCGGCAAGGAGTCCGGCGCTCCCGGTCTCGAGAACTTCATCAAGATCTTCACGACGCCGCTGTACCAGCAGTCCATTTGGAACAGCGTCTGGATCAGCCTGCTGTCCGCCGTCGTCGGCATCGCGGTGGCGTTTCTGGCCGCCCGCTTCGCCTATGAGTCGAGCGCGCGCGTGCGGGGCGCCTTCACGCTCATCCTCAACATGATGTCGAATTTCTCCGGCGTGCCGCTGGCCTTCGCCTTCATGGTGCTCATGGGTAATTCCGGTGTGCTCACCATCATGGGGCGCAGCTGGGGCATTCCGTTTTTGGCCGACTTCGATCTGTACGGCAGCCAGGGCCTCGTGATCCTGTATATCTACTTCCAGATTCCGCTGGCGACCTTGCTGCTTCTACCGGCGTTTTCCGGTATACGCAAGGAATGGCGCGAGGCGGCGACCATACTCAAGGCGAGCTCAATCGACTATTGGGTCAAGATCGTCGTTCCGAATCTCATGCCCTCCATCCTGGGCACGCTGTCGGTGCTGTTCTCCAACGCACTTGCCGCCTATGCGACCGCTTTCGCGCTCGTCATGAACAACTTCGCCCTGCTGCCCCTGCAGATCACATCGAAGTTCAAAGGCGATGTCCAAGTGGACGCCGCGACGGGCAGCGCCCTTGCCGTCGTGCTCATCCTGCTCATGGTCGCCTGCACGCTCATCAACAACCACTTCACCAAGCGCGCCGCGAAAGGTCGTGAGATCGTATGAGTGCCAATGTCAAGCGCAAGACGTGCAACGAGAGCACCTCGCTCGGTGCCAAGATCTTCCTTGGTGCTGTGGGGCTGTACCTTCTGATCCCGTTTCTCGTGACGTTCGTCTACTCGCTATTCGTGGAGTGGACCGACATCCTTCCCTCCGGTTTCACCCTGCGCAACTATATCGAGCTGTTCGGCAATGCGACCTTCTGGGCCTCCATCGGCCGCACGCTTGTGCTGTGCTTTGCGAGCGTCATCATCACGATCGTGCTGTTGCTGCTTGCGATGTACGCGGTCGTCGCGATCAACCGCAGGCTCGGCAACGTCATGCAATTCATCTGCATGATTCCCTACGCGCTGCAGGGCGTGATCCTGTCCATCGGCATCATCTCCCTGTACACGGGCACGGGGACCATCCTGTCCAACCGCATGGTGATGCTGTTCGGCGCCTACGCTATCCTCGTTTTGCCCTATATCTACCAGGGCATTCGCAACGCGCTCAACGCCATCGACGCGGAGATGCTCATTCAGGCGGCGGAGATGCTCGGATGCGGGCGCTTCCGTGCCTACGTGCAGGTGGTCCTGCCCAACATCGTCTCGGGAATCCTCGTCTCGAGCTTGCTTGCCGAAAGCATCATCTTCGGCGACTTCGTGCTCGCCAACAACATCGCGGGCACCAACTACCAAAACATCCAGGTGTTCCTGCAGGCCAACATGGATACCTCGAGCGGTCTTTCGAGCGCGATCGTCGTCATCATCTTCCTGGTGGTGGGCGCGGTGACCGCTTTGGTCCTCAAGCTGCAGAGCGGCGCGCGGAAAAGCGAGAAGGAGTAGCGCAATGTCTTATATCGAGTTCAAAAACGTGGTGAAGCGCTTCGGCGACAACACCGTCCTCGACCACATCGATTTCGGGATCGAGAAGGGCGATCTGGTGACGCTGCTCGGCCCCTCGGGATGCGGTAAATCCACGTTGCTGCGCTGCCTGTCCGGCCTGGAGGCGGTCAGCGAGGGGCAGATCATCCTCAACGGGCGCGACATCACCGGCGTGCCGGCGTCCAAGCGCAACATCGGCATGGTCTTTCAGCAGTACAGCCTGTTTCCCAACATGACGGTGGAGCAAAACATCGCCTTCGGCCTCAAGATGCAAAAGGCGGACCCTGCCGTCATCGAGAAGCGGGTCCAAGAGGCCATCGCGATGGTCGAGCTCACCGGCAAGGAGCGCTCCTATCCCGCGAATCTGTCCGGCGGCCAGCAGCAGCGCGCCGCCCTTGCGCGCTCGATCGTGACCGAGCCCGACGTCCTGCTGCTCGACGAGCCCCTCTCGGCGATCGACGCCAAGCTGCGCCGCGCCCTGCAGAGCCGTATCCGCGAGATTCAGCAGGAGCTGGGGCTCACGACGATCTTCGTCACCCACGATCAGGACGAGGCCATGGTCATGTCCGATGTGATCCAGCTGTTCCATGCCGGCCGCATCGAGCAGGCGGGCAGCCCGGTGCAGGTCTACACGAACCCCGTGTCGGAGTTCGCGGCGAGTTTCATCGGTAGCTACAACCTGCTTCGCGCCGACGAGTTCCGCGCGCTCACGGGCGATATGGCTGACGATGGGCGCGTGGTGGCGATCCGCCCTGAGACGATCGGCATCTCCGCCGAGCCGCCGATCGACGACGCGGCCTATGTCGCCGAGGCGACCGTGGTGCGCAGCGTGCCCCGCGGCAACGTCTTGCGCTACACGCTCGATGCGTCGGGCGTGGAGTTTCGCGTCGACACCCTGTTTCGCAGCTTCCACCTGTTCGACGACGGCGAGCGCGTCTTCGTCGCGATTCCCAAGCACGACTGCCTGCACATTCCCGCAGAGGCGGCCCATGCGCGCGCGGCGGCGTAACCGTCGGGCGACCCCATCCCTTCGCGCCCGTCGGGACGCTTACTTCCGGCGGGCGCCTGTCGACGAGGAGCGACCATGATCGACGATCAGATCGGCCTGCCCCAGGGCACCAATCGCTATAAAGGCAACCTGCATGCCCATTCCACCGTTTCGGATGGGCGCCTGACGCCCGCCGAAGTGGTCGCGGATTTCCGAGCGCACGGCTATCAGTTCCTGTGCCTTTCCGAGCACGATGTGTTCACCGACCTCTCGGGCGAGTTCGACCGCGACGATTTCATCGTGTTGCCCGGCATCGAGGCGTCGGCGTATCTGTATGCCGACGGCACGGACGGCAGATGCGCTCGCATGCGCTGCCACCATATGCACGGCATTCTGGGGACCGACGAGATGGTCGCCGCCGCGCCGGCGCACTTCGAGCACATGGAGCGCCTGGAGCCCATCGTGCGCCATGGCGCCTGGGACGGGCTGTCTGTTGCCCGCGCCTTGCGCGACGAGCTGACGCGCCGCGGCTGCGCCGTGATGTACAACCATCCCATCTGGAGCCGGATCGAACCCGAGGATATTCTGGGTCTCGACGGCGTCTTCGGTATCGAGGTGTTCAACTACGACACCGTGAACGAAGGCGGCGATGGAGCGGACACCGTCTATTGGGACCTGCTGCTGCGGCGCGGCGTCGCGGTGGGCGGCGTCGCATCCGACGACAGCCACCACGTCACCTCCTTCGACGATGTGTTCGGGGGATGGGTCGTCGTATGCGCCGCGGAGCTCACCCGCGACGCGGTCGTGCGCGCCCTGATGGCGGGGGAGTACTATGCATCCAGCGGGCCGTCGATCGAGGGGTTCGGTGTCCGCGAGGGCGCGCTGTGGGTCGATTGCAGCCCCTGCGAGCGCGTGACCATGGTGGCGGGCGGCCCCATCGGCGGCAACCGCACCGTGATCGCGCCCGACGGCGGCGCGATCGAGCGTGCGGAGTTCAGGCTGTCCGGATGCGAGACGTACGTTCGGCTCGAATGCACCGATGCGTCCGGCAAGACCGCTTGGACCAACGCCCTCCGATAGTCCACCGCACGGTACAATCGGTGCGATGCAACTTCACGCGTCGCGATGGACGCTGCGGCCGGTGTCCCTCGCGACGTGCATGCTTTGAATCGAGGTTTTCATGACTGGTCCGTTGCCCGCCCGATCCATCGTCGATACCCATTCGCACACGCGGTTTTCCGACGGGGTCGGCACGTTTATGGAAAATGCTGACGCCGCCGTGCGGGCTGGGTGCGCCGTGATGGTCGCCACGGACCATCTCACGCTCCCGTGCGCCATGGATCCCGAAGGCGAGGTGCAGGTCGTCGAGGGCGAGCTCGCCGCGCATCGGGCGGCCTTCGACGAGGCGGCGGCCTCCCATCCCGAGCTCGAATATATCTACGGTTTCGAATGCGACTGGTACGAGGGCTGCGAGGACTACATCCGCCGTTGGAGCGCGGGTGCGCAGGTGCGCCTGGGCAGCGTGCACTGGCTGGGGCCGATCGATGGCGGCGCGTGGATCGACGATGCGAGCAATCTTGGTATCTGGCGCGAGCTCGGGTCCGACGAGGTGTGGCGTCGCTACACCGCCGCGTGGTGCCGCGCCTGTTCGTGCGAGCTGTTCGACACCATGGCCCATCCCGATCTGGCGATGCGCTTTGCCAACGAGGGCTTCGCGCCGACGATTGATCTGCGCCCGCTTTGGGACGAGATGGCGGCCTGCGCCCATGACACGGGCAAGCGGGTCGAGCTCTCGACTGCCGGCTGGCGCAAGGGCGTGGGGGATTACTATCCCGCGCAGGGCCTGCTTGAGCGGTTTTTGCACGCAGGCGTGCCTATCACGGTGGGGTCCGACGGCCATGTGCCCGGCGATATCTGCGACGGGATCGCGGAAGCCTATGACCATGCCGCGCGCACGGGCTATCGCGCTATCGAGGTGCCCCGTGCCGACGGCTCGTGGGAGGCCATGCCGATCGTCTAGGACGGCTTTCATCCGCGCCGCCCCTCGCGCCAGGACCGCGCGAGGGGCGGCGCGGATCCGTCTGGGGCGCCGGGGTCGCTGCGAACAGGGCGGGGCAAAGGCCCCGCGCCTTGCGCGCCACAGCTGGTGCCATGGCGTGGGTGTGGGGTCGGCCGCAGCTGCGCGCCCAGGAGACGGGTCGCATGGAAAACGGGCGCCCGAAGGCGCCCGTACAAGGTCATGCGATGCGGTTGTCGACGGCGCTCTACGAGCGCTTCTCCACCTTCGTGCCGCACTTGGGGCAGGTGACGCGGATACGGCCCTTGCCGCGGGGCACGGACAGGAGCTGACCGCAGTTCTTGCACTTGAAGTACATCGTGGTCTTGCGGTTCTCCCACATGGTCTGCGCGGTGCGCTTCTTGCGGTCGAAGCTGGAGGTGCCAGGTGCCGCGCCGCCCTGAGGGCGAGCATCGCGCGCTCCGGCGCCGCGCACGCCGGCGAGCGGCGTTTTGGCGAGCAGGTCGCAAAACGCGTCGTTTTCGCGCTCGCGGGCGGCGACGTTAGTCGAGAACGCGCGGAGGAGCGCGACGATCACCGCGACGAGCGCGATCCAGCCGAGCCAGGAGACGGAGAAGATCGACCCGATGAGCGCGAGCACCATGCTCGCGCCTCCCAGGGTGGTGGTGAGTTCGTCCACGCCACGGCGGCCGTTCATAAAGTCGTTCATAGCTACGAGCCTCGATTCTAAGCAGTCAGTCGAACAGGCAGCATTTTACCCGTTTCCTCGGCGCCGCGCACAGCCAAGGGCGCGAGAGCCATAAGTTTTCGGGAAAACGCGCCGCTTCCGTGCCGTCTGCGCCGACGACGCACGTCCTATGGGCGGACGTCGGCCGACGGCGCGCCGCCGTCACTTGGCGAGCTTCTCGATGATCATCTCGATCTCGGCGAGCTTGGCGTCCTGTTCGCCCTCGTCTCCTGTCTCCATGGCCGAGCGTACGCACCCCTCGACATGCGCTTTGAGCACGTCGGCGTTGATGCGCGCGAGCAGCGATTCGGTCGCCATGAGCTGGGTGGAGATGTCGATGCAGTAGCGATCGTCCTCAACCATGCGCAGGATGCCGTCGATCTGCCCGCGGGCGGTTTTGAGCAGGCGCGTCACGCGCTCGTGGTCCGCCATCATGGCTGCTACGCGACCTTGATCTCGACGACCTTGAAGCTGTCGCCCGCGCCCTCGATCGCGGCGGCGAGCTGCTCGGGGGTGACGCTGTCTTCGCACGTGACCTCCACGACGTTCACCTCGTGGTCGGCGTCGGCGTCGGTCACGCCGGCGACGTTCAGCAGGGCGCTCTCGACGGCGGCGTCGCAGTGGCCGCAGTGCAGGCCCTCGGTCTTGATGGTGTAGTTCACGGTATATCTCCTTTCCTGGGGGAGCTTCGTTCGCTCCTATTGTTGCATATCGGTCGATGTGGGGCGAAACCCGCGCAGGCGCAGGGCGTTGCTCACGACGCAGACGCTCGACAGGCTCATGGCGGCGGCCCCGAACATGGGCGAGAGCTGCCAGCCGAGCACGGGATACAGGACGCCGGCGGCAAGCGGGATGCCCAAGCTGTTGTAGAACAGCGCCCAGAACAGATCCTGCTTGATGTTGCGGATGACCGCGCGCGACAGCTCGATGGCGCGCGCGACGTCGAGCAGGTCGCTGTGCATGAGCACGACGTCCGCGCCCTTCTTGGCGACGTCGGCGCCCGCGCCGATGGCGAGGCCCACGTCGGCGCGGGCGAGGGCGGGCGAATCGTTGATGCCGTCTCCCACCATGGCGACCACGTGGCCCGCCGCCTGGAGGTCGCGCACATGGCGCTCCTTGTCTGCCGGCATCACGTCGGCGACGACGTCGTCAAGCCCCACGCGCCGCGCGATGGCGTCGGCCGTCGTGCGGTTGTCTCCGGTGAGCATGATCGCGTGGACGCCGAGGTGCCCGAGCGTCCCGATGGCGGCGGGGCTCGTGGGCTTGATCTCGTCCGCCACGGCGATCGTGCCGACGAGCTCGCCGTTTTTCGCGAAGAACAGCGGCGTCTTCCCGTCGCGCGCGAACGCCTCGAGCTGCGTGCGGTCGATGTCGATGCCAAGCTCGGCCATAAGCTGCGCGTTGCCGGCGGCGATGGGATTCGCCCCCTCGCGCGCGGTGACGCCGCGTCCCGGCACGGCGGCGAAGTCCGACACGGGGCGCGCGACGATGCCGCGCTCGTCCGCCGCGGCCATGATCGCCTCAGCGAGCGGGTGCTCGCTCGACCGCTCGAGCGCGGCGGCAAGCTTCAGCAGCTGCTTCTCGCTCAGGGTGCGACCGTCGGCGCGGACGGCGGGCAGGATGTCGGTCACGGCGGGGCGTCCCTGCGTGACCGTGCCAGTCTTATCGAGCACGACCACGTCCACCTTGTGCAGGTTCTCGAGGGCCTCGGCGCTCTTGAACAAAACGCCCATCTCGGCGCCCTTACCGGTGCCGACCATGATGGCCACGGGCGTGGCGAGCCCGAGCGCGCAGGGGCAGCTGATGACCACGACGGCGACGCCGGCGGTGAGCGCCTCGTTGACGTCGGCGGTCAGGGCCATCCAGACGATGAACGTGACGAGCGCGATGAGCAGCACGGCGGGCACGAAGACCGCGGCGACCTTGTCGGCCAAACGCGAGATGGGGGCCTTCGTGGCGTTTGCGTCCTCCACGAGCTGGATGATCCTGGCGAGGCTCGTGTCGGCTCCCACGCGCGTCGCGCGGAAGGTGAACGAGCCGGTGCGGTTGATGGTTGCGGCGTGCACGGTGTCGCCGGGGCTCTTCTCCTGGGGAATGGACTCGCCGGTGAGCGCGCTCTCGTCGATGGCCGAGATGCCCTCGAGCACCACGCCATCGACGGGCACCGCCTCGCCCGGACGAACGCGCACGGTTTGGCCGACCTGGATGGCATCCGCGTCCACCGTCTGCTCGCTGCCGTCGTCGGCGACGACGCAGGCGGTCTTGGGCGCGAGGTCGATGAGCGCCTCGATGGCGGACCCCGTCTTGGACTTCGAGCGGATCTCCAGGTACTTGCCCACGGTCACGAGCGTCAGGATGGTGCCGGCGCTCTCCAGGTAGAGGTTGTCCATGGCGGTCGCCGCGGCGCCGTGCACATCGCCGCAGGCGAGCTGATCGGCCATGACGAACATGGCGTACACCGACCAGGCGACGCTTGCCGCGGCGCCGATGGCGATGAGCGCGTCCATGGTGGGGGCGCGGTGCGCGAGCGATTTAAAGCCGTTGATGAAGTACGCGCGGTTTACGTACAGGATGGGCAGCAGCAGCAAGAACATGGTGAGCGCGAGCGTCATGGCATGGATGTGGTCGGTAAAGACGCTCGGCAGCGGCCAGCCCAGCATATGGCCCATGCCGATGTAGAACAGCGGGACGAGGAAGGCGATCGAGGCGACGAGGCGCGTCTTCATGGCCTCCGCCGTCGCCTCGAGCTTCTTGGTGGGCGATTCGAGGCGGGCGGCGGGGGCGCCCGGCGCCTCTCCGGGGTCGGCGGAGACAGGGGAGGCCGAGTACCCGGCGCGGTCCACGGCGGCGCAGATGTCATCCGGGCCGAGCTGCCCCTCGTCGTAGTCGACGATCATCGAGCCCGAGAGCAGGTTGACCGAAACCTCCTGGACGCCGGGGAGGCTGCAGACCGCGCGGTCCACATGCGCCTGGCACGCGGCGCAGGTCATGCCCCCCACATCGAACTTCTCATGAGCCATGGCGGCTCCTTTCACGGGTCGCCCTCTCCGGGCGGTGGATGTCCGAGGCCATCATACACCACACCCCCCTGGGGTGTATGGGAAAAGTTGAAACATGTGAACTTCGTGGCGGGGGCGGGTGGGAAAATGGTGCCTGTCACTTTTTTCCCACTGCGGGAAAAAAGTGACAGGCACTAATTTCCCGCTGCGGGAATCGTGGTAATCGGGTGTGTCCACCGCGCGCTCACAGGTTGCGCGGTCGGCGCTCCTATACTACTTCGTCGGCGGGTCCTGCTCCATCGCGTGCGCCCCGGGCCGCATCGGGCGGCCTGCATACGCGAACCGCCCCCTTACAGCACTCGTGATGCGATGACCTCGGCGCTTGGCGCGCCGCCGATGCATCGTGCAGAATGGATATCACCTACATGACTCAGAAGAATCCTGACGCCCGCCTCGAGGACGCCGCCATGGCCGCTGCCGATACGGACGCCGCCGCCGACGCCGCCGGGCGCCCCTCGACGTCCTTCGCGGACCTCGGCCTGTCCGAGACCGTGCTCGCCGCCGTCTCCGACATGGGCTACGAGGCCCCCACCCCGGTCCAGGCCGCCGCGATCCCCGAGGTGCTCGCGGGCCGCGACCTGCTCGCCGCCGCCCAGACCGGCACCGGCAAGACCGCCGCGTTCCTGCTCCCCACCATGGACCGCCTGCCCCATGTTGTCCCGCCCGCCAAGAAGGGCGAGCGCGGCAGGCGCCGTCGCAACGCCGCGCGCGGGCGCGGCCCCTCGATGCTCATCGTCACCCCCACCCGCGAGCTCGCCCAGCAGATCGACGACGTGTGCCGCGCCGTCGCCGCGCGCACGGGGCACGTGGCGGTGACCGTCGTGGGCGGCGTGGGCTACGTCCCCCAGAAGCAGGCGCTCGCCCGCGGCTGCGATATCCTGGTCGCCACCCCCGGCCGCCTCGTGGACCTCATGGAGCAGGGCTCGGCCAACCTCGACGAGGTCTCCGTGCTCGTGCTCGACGAGGCCGACCGCATGCTCGACATGGGCTTCCTGCCGCAGGTGCGCCGGATCGTGGCCGGCTGCCGGGAGCAGCGCCAGACGCTGCTGTTCTCCGCCACCCTCGACGAGGGCCGCGTGGGCGCCATCACCGACCTGGTGCGCGACCCGGCGCGCGTTGAGATCGCGCCCGTGACCTCGACGGCCGACACGGTCGAGCAGTACGTCCTGCCGGTCTCGCGCGATGCCAAGAACGTCGCGCTCACCGCGGTGCTCAAGAAGGAGGGCCCGGAGCGCGCCATCGTGTTCGTGCGGACCAAGCGCCGCGCCGACACCTGCGCGCGCCGCCTCTCCCGCGCGGGCATCACCTGCGGCGCCATCCACGGCGACCGCAGCCAGGCGCAGCGCGAGCGCGCCCTGCGCGACTTCCGCGAGGGGCGGGTCCAGGTGCTCGTGGCCACCGACGTGCTCGCCCGCGGCATCGATATCACGGACGTGCGCTACGTCGTGAACTTCGACGTCCCGGAGGAGCCGACCGACTACATCCACCGCATCGGCCGCACGGGCCGCGCGGGCGAGGAGGGCTGGTCGCTCACGTTCGTGACGGAGGACGACGTGGCGGAGTTCTTCGACATCGAGGCCCTCATGGGCAAGACCGCCGACCTCTACGACGCCGACGGCATCGACACCGGCGACGGCGCCCCCGCGGTCGACCCGGATCGCGTGCCCGCCGCGCACGCCCCCTCCAAGAAGGAGCGGAAGCGCCGCCGGCAGCGCGCGAACAAGGCCCGCGAGCGCGCGCCCCGCACCCGTGAGCCCCGCGAGCGCGCCCCGCGCGCCCGC
>NZ_JAQECM010000052.1:0-13842 GCF_027669965.1 Candidatus Collinsella stercoripullorum
GCCCCGCCCCGCCCCGCGGCGCCGCCCCGGCGAACGCGGCCCCGCCCCGCGGCCCTGCCCCGGTCCCGGACCGTATCCGGGGGTGCGGTGTCGTCGCGCCCCGCCGGCCCGTCCGCCGGGCGCGGCATGGTACCATGCCGGGGAACGATCACAGGCCGCCGCGGCGGCACGGCAACCGATGGGAGAAGCCATGGCCGGCATGAACATGCAGCAGATGATGAAGCAGGCGCGCAAGATGCAGGAGCAGCTCGCCGTCGCGCAGGACAACCTCGCCCAGACCACCGTCGAGGCGAGCGCGGGCGGCGGCATGGTGAAGGTCACCGTGAACGGCGGCATGCAGCTCGAGAGCATCACCATCGATCCCGACGCGGTCGACCCCGAGGACGTCGAGATGCTGCAGGACATGATCGTTGCCGCGGTCAACGAGGGCATCCGCCAGATCACCGAGATCGCGAACAAGCAGATGGGCGCCATCACCGGCGGGCTCAACATCCCGGGGATGCCGTTCTAGCGCGCCGTCCACGACCGTCGTCGCGGCCGCATCGTCGCGGGGCACGTCCCCGGCGCGATGCGGCCCTCATTCGTTTCCGAGGCAGACCATCCAGGTGAGAGCATGAGCGCAGACCGCAGTTTGCAGATCCTCCTCGACGAGCTGGGCCGGCTTCCGGGCATCGGGCCCAAGTCGGCGCAGCGCATCGCGTACTATCTGCTGGAATCCGATATCGAGGAGGCCCGCCGCCTGGCCGACGCCATCCTGTCGGTCAAGGAGCAGGTGCACTTCTGCAGCCGGTGCTTCAACTACGCGACCGAGGACGAGTGCGCCATCTGCCGGGACCCGACGCGCGACACGGCGCGCATCTGCGTGGTCTCCGAGCCGCGCGACGTCACGGCGATCGAGCGGACCGGGAGCTATCGCGGCCTGTACCACGTGCTCGGAGGGGTCATCAGCCCCATCGACAAGATCGGCCCGGAGCAGCTGCATGTGCGCGAGCTGCTGGCGCGGCTCGGCTCGGAGGGGACCGAGGAGGTCATCGTCGCCACGAACCCCGATATCGAGGGCGAGACCACGGCGAGCTACCTGGCGCGCACCATCAAGCCGCTCGGCATCACGGTGAGCCGGCTGGCGAGCGGCCTGCCGGTGGGCGGCGACCTGGAGTACGCCGACGAGCTCACGCTGGGCCGCGCGATCGAGGCGCGCCGCGCGCTGTAGGGACCCGGCCGACGGCGGCTGCCCCCGGGGGTCGCTTGGGATACAATTCGGTTCGGGTCAGCCGATACGCCGCACCATGCGGAATGGAGCCGGCCCCCTGCGGTCCAGGGGGTCTTTTCGGCTGCATGCCCGCCGCCCGAGACGGTCGGGCCCTTCGGGCGGTCGGGTGCTGTACGGGACGGTCTTTCCGCGTCTCGCGGAATCGGGGTGGAGCATTGGCCGATGGCATCTGGTAAACCGTTGCGGCGCGTACGCCGCCATATGAGGCGCGGGGCATTTCCGTCCGCGCTGATCGCCCTGGTCGCGTTCTCGTTCACGCTGCTCGGGTTCGGGGCGGCGGTCTACACCGCCACGCTTCCCGGGCTCGTGGCCGCGCGCAGCGACGGCATGTCCGAGGGCCTGTTCTCGTCCATCATAGCCGGGCTGACGAAGGGGGCCCCGACCTCCGACGCCGACGCCGCGCAGCAGGAGGACGGCGCCGCCGCGGCGTCCGAGGCCCCGACTGCCGGGGCGGGCGGCGTCTCCCTGGGCGGCATCTCGCTCGAGGGCATCGTGGGGGCGGCGGGCTCCTCCGATGCGCAGGGGGATGCGGGCGGCCAGGGCCAGCAGGGAGGGTCGCAGGACGGGGGCGGCTCGACCGGGCCCTCGCAGCCGGATACGCCCTCCGAGCCCGATTCTGGTTCGGGTTCGGGCGACCAGGGAGATATCCCGGACCCCACCCCCGAGCAGGTCCAGGAGATCTACGATACGCTGCTGGCCAAGTCGCAGCTCATCGAGTCCTACGCCGCCGAGGTCAACGCGTGCGTGAGCGCCTTCAACGAGGACTGCCTGAACCCGTCCCTCGACGTGCGGCTCGCCCGCCAGCGCACCTGCGACGCGCTGGGAAGCCGCCTGTTCAGCGAGTACTCCACCCTGCTGAACCTGCCCATCTACATCCAGAACACCCCCTATCTCGAGGCGCGGGGCAACCTCGCCGGCATGTACCGCTGCCTGGGGGAGTACTCGGGGACCATCTCCGAGGCGTGGGAGATCAACGTCTCGTTCGAGGACCCCTCGGCGCACGTCGACGAGTTCATGGCCCCCGTGTACCGCGATACGGTCGATGGGGAGAACAAGCACCTGACGGAGTTCAGGTACTGGGCCGACAGGTTCGAGCTGTGAGCGCGGCCGGGGACACGGGCGGCCTCGAGCGCGCCCGCGAGCTGCCGGAGCGCGGTTTCCGCGCCGGGCTGCGCGTCGTGCGCCTCGAGGGGTTCGAGGAGCCCTGCCGCCTGCCGGAGGGGGAGCTCGAGGCCTACCGCCGGCGGTTCGCCACGCTGTTCGCCGACGACGCCACGGCGCGCCGCGGCGGCCTGGGACGCGTCGTGCGCGTCGTCAACGCGCTGGGGGAGACCTACGCCCTGAAGACGCTCGTCGCCCCGGAGCGGGCCGACGGCAAGGACGAGGAGGCCCATGCGGCCCGACGGGAGCGCAGCTGCGCGGCGTTCCGCGAGGAATACGAGGTCCAGCGCGCCCTCTCCGGGTTCAAGGGCTTCCCGCGGCTCTACGGATACGGGACGGTCGCGGGCGAGCCGGCGATCGTGATGGAGTGGGTCGAGGGCATGACGCTCGACCAGGCGCGCGAGATCCTGGCGGTCGATGCGCGGGGGCGCCTCTCGCCCCTGACGGCGGCCCGGATCGGCCGCGACCTGTTCGACGTCCTCATGCGCCTCGAGCTGGTGGGCGAGGGCTTCGTGCACCGCGACATCTCGCCCGCGAACGTCATGGTGCGCACGGCGCGCCTCCCGCTCGAGCGGCAGGCGGCCGAGGGAGCCTTCGACCTCTGCCTGATCGACTTCGGGTCGACGGCCCCCGCCGGGGCCGCGCGCGGGACGTCGCTCACGGACGCGGGGGCGACCGTGCGCCGCGCGACGCCGGCCTACGCCCCTCCCGAGATGCTCACCGAGGACGCCCGCCATCTCAGGCAGCTGCGGTCCTCCCCGTCCATCGACGTCTACGCGGCGGCGGGCGTGGTGTACCGCCTTCTGGACGGCGACCTGCCGTTCGAGCTGGCGGGTTCCGCGGCGGACGATGCGGCGGCGGACGCACCCTCCCCCTACCGCATCAAGACGGATACCGCCGCGCGGCGCCCGTCGTCCGCCCACGATGTGGACGCGGATATCGCATCGGTGCTGGTGGGTGAGCCCGAGGTGGCGTTCGCCGCCGGGAGCGCCTCGCTCGACCTCTCGCTCGACCCCGGCTCGCGCGAGCTGCAGCGCGCGCTCGAGCTCGTGGACGGGCAGCTCGCCGACCTGCTGCTGGCCTGCCTGTCGCCCCGTCAGGCGGCGCGCCCCACCGCGGAGGCGATGCACGACGGGCTCGAGGCCTTCTGCGCCAACTACACGGCGAACGTGGAGCGCGCCCTGCACGGGGAGAGCCTGATCCCCTGCACCGACCGCGCCTCGTGGCTCGCCTCCGCCTCGCCGTTCGCGGTGCGGCGCGTGGTGTACACGGCGGGGAAGGCAGTCTCGCTCGCCGTGCTGCTGGTCGTCGCGCTCGCCACGGCGGTCGTCCTGGACGGCGTGCGGGCGAGCTGGCAGCTCGGCCCGGTGGGCTGGGACGGGCGCCTGCCCGCGGCGGCGGTCGCGGTCGCGCTGCTGGCCCCCGCATGCGCCGGCGCCGCGGCGGGCAGGCGCATGCGGGGGACGAGGGGCGGGTTCGTCCGCGGCACCGCGGCGCTCGCGGGGGTCGGCGCCCTGCTCGCGGCGACGGTCGGATGCATGGAGCTCGAGGTCCCGCAGGGGGCGCCCGCGCTGTACGCCGCCGCGTTCGCCGCGGTCGCCGCCGGCTGGTGCCCGATCGTGCTGGATTACGCCATGACGGTGGTGTCGGCGGCGCTGGCCGAGGCCGGCCGCGCGCTGCCGGAGGGGCCGGCGTCCCCTTCGGGCGCCCGGCTCGCCGCGGCCCCGGCTTCAGGCCGCGCGCTGGAGGAGGGGCGGCCCGTCGTCGACGCGGCCGCCGTGGATGGTACGACGGAAAGGGGCGGGACATGCCGCTGACGGTCGCGGAGGAGCGGACGCCCTGCGGCGTGCTGTTCGATTTCTGCAAGCGCTACGGTCGCATCAGCCATAAGGAGCTCGCGTCGCTCATCCTGTCCGAGCGGCCGCTGTCCGACGGCCGCAGCCCCGCGAGCCGGGCGTCGGACCGCACCTGGCTGTCGCATTTCGTGGTGCACGCCCCGGCGGGCTCGCTGCAGCCGCGCTATTTCCGCGACCACGGGCTCGCCGCCCAGCGCGTGCTCGGGAGGCTGCGCATGCGCGCCGGCTTCGCCATGACCTACGAGAAGGTCATCGACCTGGTGTGCGGCGAGGCGGGCGCGGGCATGGACGCGGCGCTCGCCGCCTGCCATCAGGACGTCGGGCTGTACCGCAACGCGCTGACGAGGTTCCGGCTCGGGACCGGCTACACGACCGGGGAGCGCGCCGAGGCGATCATGGTGCTGTTCGTCGCGGTCGGATGCTCGGGCGACGTCCGGCACGCGGTGTCGTACGCCACCGACTACGTGGCGCGCACCCTGGGCGGGCGCATGGGCACACCCGAGCCGGGCGCCTGCGAGGCCTCCCCCGATACCGGGAGGGGCGACGGGTCCGCCGTGCGCCCGCTGGGGCTCATGCGCGTCGAGGGCGGCTACCTCACGGGCTCCCCGCATTGGATCGACCCCGCGTCCGAGGGCGCGTGCATCGGCGCGCTCGCCTGCGGGGCCGGCGACGTGACCGATGTCGCCCCGGATGTCTCCGCGGAGCATGCGCGGGTCGGCCGGGATGCGGCGCGCGGATGCTGGACGGTGCGCGACCTCGGCTCCACGAACGGCACGGAGGTGGTGCGCGCGTCGGACGGCGCGCGCGTGCGCCTGGAACCCGGCGCGGAGGCCGAGCTGCACCCCGGCGACGAGCTGCGCCTCGGGGCGAGCACGGCGTTCGCGGTGATCGAGGGCGCGCCCTCGTAGGGGGCGGATGCGCCCGGCGCCCCGTTCGAGCAGGCGCCGGGATTCCTCCGCACGGGGGCCGCGGCCGTCCGGGGCTCCGCCGCCCTCGTCCGCCCGACCCGGTCGGACGGCCCGTCGGAAGGCGGCCCCCGGCCCCCGCGCCCTCGTCCGGACCGGCCCCTTACACGCCGAGCGCCTTGCGGGCGGCGGCGACCGCGTTGCCGGTCTCGTAGAACTCGGCGCTCACCGATTCGATGAGCTCGGGCGCGATGCCCTGCAGGTCGGCGACCGAGCTCATGGGCAGCAGGATGCGGCGCGCACCGGCGTTCTTGGCCACGCGCATGACGTCCTCCAGGTTGGAGATGGGGTCGAGCGTGCCCGAGATCCTCAGGATGCCCGGGATGACCAGGCTCGGCATGACGGGGCGGTTCGCCGCGGCCGAGCACAGCCCGATGAACTCGGCGAGCGACAGCTCGCTGGACAGCCCCTTGCTCTGGATGTCGTTGCAGTACAGCAGGTAGTCCTTGGCGGTGACGCGCATGCCGGTGGCGACGCTCGCGGCGTTCTGCCTGAACTGCTGGAACGCGGCGTCCAGCGAGTCGTTCACCGGCTTGTTGTAGCTGACGCCCTCGGTGCGGAACTTCATCTCCCCGGCGATAGCCTTGTTCTCGAGCTTGTAGACCGCGGTCTCGTCGCCCACGGACGTGCCGATGGCGAAGACGTGCCCCGGGGGCAGCGGCGCATCGGGGACCAGGGTGTCGTCCGCCTGCTCGGGCACGGGGACGACGACGGATTCCGCGGGGTTCTCGGCGTCGGCGTATCCCAGCCCTACGTCGATGAACTCGATGCCCGCCATGATCTTCAGCTGCTCCTTGACGCGGCGGCGCCCCTCGATCGCGTACTCGAGCAGCATCCGGACGTCCTCCTTGCCCATGTTCCCGTCGGGGAAGACGAGCTTCGCCAGGCCGGAGAACGTCTTGCGCACGCCGATCTCGTCGCGCCGGTTGAAGTCGCCGTTCAGGCGGAAGTAGCGGTCGAGGTGATGCGTGAAGTCGCGCCGGCGCATCTCGTGGCAGAACTCCGACAGGCAGTCGGTGATCAGGCTGTAGCGCCCGGTGAGCAGCTCGGAGCGCATCTTGGGCACCTCCCAGCCGGGCAGGTAGCAGTGGATGCGGTCGAAGAAGGCGCTGTCGTTGTTGAACTCGGGCGGGAACGGCTCGAACAGGTGCGTGGTCTTGAGGATGTTGGCGACCGAGTCGTTGATGTTGCCCTCGAACACCATGGACGCCTCCGCGTTGAACAGCTCGCGCCCGCGCCCGAAGGTGCCGTTGGCCATGTAGCCCTTCATAATCTGGATGGCGTTCATGTCCTTGTAATGCATGCCGGCGACCTCGTCGAAGGCGATGCAGTCCCAGTGGCCCACCAGCCCGATGCCGCCGGTGCGCGCGGTGTTGTTGGCGAAGAGCATGGCGGTGGTGATCTGACCGCCCGAGACGAGGTAGGAGTACGGTGAGACCTCGGTGTAGATGTGCGACTTGCCCGTGCCGCGCGGCCCCAGCTCGCACAGGTTGTAGTTGAGCTCCACGAGCGGCACCATGCGGGTGAGGAAGTGCAGGCGCTCGCGCGGGGTGAGCGCGCTCGGCTCGTAGCCGGCGGAGCGCAGGATGAGGGCGATCCATTCGTCGGCAGTGAAGTCCGCGCGGTGGGAGATCAGCTCGTCGATATCGAGGTTGGGCATCTGGATGGGCGTGAGGCTCGCGATATGGAAGGGCGAGTTCTCCGGCCCCTTGCCGTTCTTGGAGGGCTTGGGCTTGATGGTCGCCGCCGGGTCCTCCCCGAACACGTCGGACAGCGGGTCGGCGGCGATGTCCTCGGGCCGCAGGTACTGGATGCGGGCGATGCACCAGATGCCGCCGGTGAGCATCTTGGTGTAGCGGCGCACGTACTCGTCGGGCATCACGAACGGCTCGATCGCCAGGTTGGAGAGGTTCGCCACGTAGATGTCGCGGCGCTCGTCCAGGTACGCGCTCACCTTGTCGATGATGGTGTACTGGCCCAGCTCGCGGATGCGCGATTTGATGACCTCGCTCTCCTCGGTGCGCACGTAGTTCTCGGCGAGGATCTTGCGGATGCGGGCGAGGCCCGCCTCGAGTGCGTCGGGGTCGTCGGTCGCGCAGTACATGCCCAGCAGGTACTCGAGGACGAAGGTGGGGATGCCCGCGCCGCGCTTCATGAGGGCGGTGAGGTCCTTGCGCACGATCTTGCCGGGGAAGCTGGCGATGATCTTGCGGTCGAGGCCGTCCTTCTCGTATGCCGGGGCCGCGGGGACGGGGGCCGCCGCGGCGTCGGGGACGGGGGCGCCGCCTGCCGGGGAGCCGGCGCTGTCGGGGTCGTGGTCGCGATACGCGTTCATGGTCACCATCCAAAGTCGATCGAGGGGGCAAAGGACACGCGGATGCGCAGGTCGTGCAGGGAGCGGACCTCGCCGGTGCCGATGTTGCGGGCGAACAGGTGGTATTGCTCGCGCTCGGAGGTCTGGACACCGGGCTTCAGGCTCATGGACGCGCGGAAGACGCGGGCCGTGGCGTCCTCGTCGGCGCGGTCGGCGACGATGCGGACGGTGTCCGAGACGGGCGTGCGCGCGGCGTCGCCCACGAAGACCTCGTAGGTGGCCGGCAGCATCTTGCCGCTGGCCGGCTCGTCCTGCAGGAACTCGAGGTTGAACAGGGTGTTGGAGATCACGTCGATCTGCGAGACGAGCGAGATGCCCACGGGCGCGCTCTCCACGTAGCCGCGCGTCCCGGCGCGCTTGTTGGTGAAGCGCAGCACCGGCACGCAGAGCTCCTGCAGGGAGATCCCGCCGTGCACGTAGTTCTCGCCGCCGCCCGCCATGCGGATGCGCACGCACTCGCGGGGCGCGAAGCCGGTGAGGGCGCCGTCGTCCCCCTCGTCCGCGGATGCGCCCGGCACCGGGAGCGCCACGTTCACGAACGGGTCGGACGTTGCACGGCCGCGGGCGACCACGTAGCGCCGCCCCGCCTCCACGACGGCGCCGTGCACGTCCGATACGGCGGCGTGCTCGGATTCGGCGAGCGCCTCGGCGGTGTAGAGGAAGCCGTGGTCGGCCGTGAGGACGATGCGTGCCGCCTTGAAGTCGCGCACGATGGTCTGGACGCAGGCGACCAGCTCCTCGATCGCCTCGCGGCACCCCGTGAACACCTTGCGCTCGGTCGCCGGCTTGTCGCCGTAGGCGTCGATCGTGTTGTGGTACACGTAGACGACCGGGGCCTCGCCCACGCGCGCGAGGCGCTGGGCGCGGTCCATGTTGTTGATGAAGTCGTCGTAGCGGATGGCCGCGCCGTCGGGGTAGCGCCTGCGGATCGCCGCCTCCCGCGCGGCGCATGTGGGCGCCTCGGCGCCGTCGGCGTACACCGCGAGCGCCGACCTGCCGCCCTCGCGTTCCTCGGCCATGGTGAAGGAGCTCGCCGGCAGCAGCGCCGTCATGCCGCATTTGGTGATGCTGGGGAAGGCCGCCTGCACGGCGTCGAGCTCGCACACGCCGCGCGTCTCGCGCTCCAGGGCCTCGGCGAGCTCGGTCGCGACCTCGTAGCGCAGCGCGTCCGACACGATGACCCAGGCGCGCCTGTTGGTCCGCATCATGGGCTCGACCTCGGCCATGTCGAAGTCGACCTGGCGCGGGACGCCGCCCGCGTACCCCAGGCGCGCGAAGTCGTCCGCGCAGGCATGGGTCCACCGGCGCGCGAGCCCGCGCAGGTACCAGTTCTTGTAGAGGTCCTCCATCGCGGCGCAGCAGTCGCGGAAGTCCTCGTCGAGCTCGTACTCGCCGCGGGTGATCGCCCGCGCGAGGGCGCTGTGCAGGTCGCGGTACCAGCGGTCCATCCGGTACCACGTGCGCGTGTAGTCGCGCCAGACCTGCGCGGGGCCGCCGTCTGCGGGATCGTGCCGGTGGTCGCGGAAGAAGCGACGCATGCTGGCGGCGGCGGACACGCCCTCGTAGAACATCGGGAGGTTCGCGTACCACACAGAGCCGCGGCGCGCCGCGGCGAGCGCCAGGGCCTCGTCGACCCCGTCGGCGCCGGCGGACAGCGCGGCGAACAGGCGGCGGAGGATGATGGCGTCGATGCAGGGGAAGGTGTCCGCCTGGGAGAGGGCGGAGAGCTCGACGTCTGCGAGGACGCGCTCCAGCCCCAGGCTCTCCTCGACGGCGCCGCACAGCGCGAGCAGGTCCCCGCGCTGCGGGCCGCGGGCCCATTCCTGGACGAGCGCATGGCAGAACGGCGCGTGCTCCACCGAGCAGCAGGGCGCGAGGGGTCCGAGCGCGTCGGGGGGCAGCTGCATCGCCAGCGCGCTCACCAGCACGTGCTGGGCGAGCGCGATGACGTCGGTCACGTCGCCCGCGAAGCCCGTCCACGCCGATACCGCCGCCTTGAACGAGTCGGCGGCCCCGACCGCCGCGAGCACGCCGAGCGCCTCCGCGCCGCCCTCGGCCTCGGCGGCGGAGAGGTAGGCGCGCAGCACCGCCGGGGCGGTCGCCTCCTCGGCACCCAGGGCGGCAGCCATGACGGCGACCTCGAGGCGTGCGGGCGCGTCGTAGCCCTCGGCGAGGCGGGAGACCTTCTTGATGTTGGTCTTCTTGGCGAAGAAGGCCTTGTGCGCGCGGAGCACCGCGCGCATGTCCGCCGTGTCCGCCGCTCCCAGCTCGCGCAGCTGGACCGAGGCGTAATCGGCGGCGAACGACGGCGAGCGCGCCTCGATATCGGCGAGCCAGTCGCCGTCCAGGCGGCGGCTGCGCCGGCGGTAGAGCAGGATGCGCCTGCCGGAGAGGTCCTCGTTGAGGGCGCGCTTGAGCGCCAGGAGCCGGCCGGGCCGCTCGTGCGCGACCTCGATGCCGGGCAGCTCGAGCGCGTCGACGGTCTCGGCGAACTCCCCGTCCGGGTCGTGCCAGATGACCACGGTGCCGCCCCGAGCGGGGTCGCGCGCGTCGAAGAGGCGCTGCAGCTCGGATCTGATGTCGGTGGTTCTCATCTACTTGGCCCCTTACTTGATCTTCGCGAGCGCGTCGGCGAACTTGGGGTAGTTGGTCTTCACGCCGTCGTCCAGGTCGATGGCGATCATCTGGTCGGCGAGGCGGTGGATCTGCTCCTCGTATCGCGCGAGCTCAGCGGCCTGGTCGGTGATGCGCTTCTGCTCCTTGACGAGGGCGGCGCGGCGGCGCCCCTCGACGGCGTCCAGCTCGGTCTGGACGGTGTCGAGCATGCTCGCATAGCGTTGCTGAAGGGGCAGCACGTAGTCCGTGCGGATGCGCGCCATGAGGTCGGGCCGGTAGCGGTGCAGGTAGACGAGGGCGCGGAAGCTGCCTTTCCTGCCGGCGTCGAGCAGCCAGTAGATGGGGCGCTTCTTGTAGGTCCTGCAGTGGTCGGCGAAGAACTCCTTCTGGAAGTACGCGCGGACGATGTCGCGCGGGGTGCCCTTTCCGGCGGGGGAGAGGGCGTCCGCCACGTAGCGCAGGTTCTCCTCGAGGGTCTCCGCGCCGTAGGCCGCCACGAGGAAGCGCTCGAACAGGGCGCAGACGTCGTTGTCGAAGTACGCACCGTCCGTGATGGCGAGCACGTTGTCGGCCACGGGCATGAAACGCACGTGCTCGGGATCGGGCATGCGGGCGAGGTATTCGCGTACGGTATCTCCCTGGTCGGCGAGCACGAGGCCGTCGACGTCGAGCGAGTAGCGGCCGAACATGCAGCCCACGGCATAGGAGATGAGGGAGACGATCTCGTCACGGCGGGTGCGCACGTAGTTGTTGCCCTTGAAGCTGGCGGGGATCTCGTCGGCCGTGTCGAAGATGCGCGCGACCGAGACGTACTTGTCCTCGACCGCGATGGGCACCTCGCCCACCATGTCGTAGATCTCCGCGAAGATGCGGTTGAGCTCCTCCTCGTTGGCGCGGAGCTGGTCGAAGCGCGCGTTGACCTCCGCTTTGTGCGCTTCGTACTTGTCGCGGATGAGGGTTGCCATGCTATGCCGCCTTTCCGTATTGAGAACAGACGTTCGTATCTATGATGGAGAACATGTGTTCGTATTTTGCTAGAATTGAATGGTCGAGCCGGCGCGTGGTATAAATAAGGCGGTCTTCCCCACAAGGAGGGCCTCCGACAGCCGGGGGTTTTCCCCCGGCATTTTTGTTATTGGGGGCGTGGGGGCTATGAAGGATCTCTCCATATTCGTCGACGAATCCGGCGATCCCGGTACGGAATCCAAGTACTACCTCATAGTTCTTGTATTTCATGAGCAGAACGAAGGATTTGCTCGATACGAAGCGGACTATCGTAATGCTCTGAATAGAAAAGGGCTTAGGGATATTCCGCTCCATCTTTCGCCGCTGCTTAACGGCAACGACGGATACAAAGGGATGGATGTTGAGGAACGCAAGAAGTACCTCGCTGCGTTCCGCGTCTTTCTGCAGTATCTCCCGTTTAGGTATGCGGCATTTTCCTATAAGAAGTCTGAACTTGATGCCAACATGATGGCGCCACGCGGCGCAATCAAGCGCATCAGGCGGGACATCGCGGTCTTCTTGCTTGATCACCTTGATTATCTGCAGCAATTCGATGAGGTTAAGGTCTATTACGACAACGGGCAGGCCTTGGTTACCCAAGCGCTGCATGATGCCGTTGAGTTCGCGCTGTCCAAAGAGGCGATTGTTTATCGCGATGCGTCGCCGGCGCGATACCGTTTTTCTCAGGTTGCCGACTACATCTGCACGCTCGAACTCGAAGCGATCAAATACGCAAACGCTGAGACGGGGGCTACTGGCAATCTGTTTTTCGGCATGCGCAAGCGTTTTGAGAGAGACTTCTTGAAGAAGCTTCGGAAGCATCGGTTGTAGTTTATGGACCGTTGCTTGCGGCTCTCCGTTAGAATGATTGGAGCGCTCCACACAAGGAGGGCTGTCTCTTCGCCGGGGGGTGTCCCCCGGCATTTTTGTTATGTATTGTGGCTCCGCGACTGCACTGGATTCTTGCGGACGCAGGGTTGTCAAAACACGAACATATGTTTGATATATGGCCTCTGAACAGCTATAATAGAGAAAGGTCAGCGGTGTAAGTCCTGCGAACCGGCAGCACCGCCTCCTTTGAAGGGAGGTGATCTGCCTATGGATTGGTTGTACGGAATTCTGAGTTTGGGGCTCCTGGCTCTCAAACTTTTGAATGAAGTGACGGTATTCATAGCCACGGTTCGGGGCTACATTCGTGAGAGGAGGAGCCGGAGTCGCCGTCGCTAGGCGATAGGCGACTCCCCCCAAATCAGAACGGTGCTGCCTGAGACACGACTCGCAGGCAGCCGCTGGCCTTATTATAACCGGTTCGGCGCAGAAGTTTCCCCGTCGCGACGCGGTTCCCAAATGCAAGAGCTTGGAACGCATCCGAGCAATCGTCCGCGTATCTTGCATGTTGGCTATCGCTCTGCAGACGGATCGGGATGCTCCAAGGTAGAATGTGGCCATGGAAAAGGAGGTCGATATGTCTCCCGTTGCAGCACAGGAATTCAAGGCGTGGCTGGAAGCCGAGTACGCTGAGGCGCAAGGCCCGTTCACGGCAGAAAAGATCGGCGCCCCCGAGTTCGTCATCATGCGCACCTCCGATTATGGCGAGGAGCCGTTAACCGAAGACCAGCTCCGCGTCCTTGATAAGGGGTACGCGGAAGCACAGCAGGGCAGAACAAAGGATGCATTTGAGTCTCTTGCAGAGATACGAGCTGCATATGGGCTATAAGGTTCGAGTTACTGATAGCGCCCATGAGAGCGTGATGAGCTCTGTGGGATATATCGCCGAGGTCCTCTGTAGTCCGCGTGCTGCTGCGAACCTGCTCGACACCTATAACGCTGCCCTTAAATCCCTGCAAAACAATCCGACATTTTACCCGCTGAGCACCATGGCGACAGAGCGCTATGGACGAAGGATTTATCGCAGGGCTGTTGGAAACTACCAGCTCTTCTTCTTTGTCGATGAGGAGGCCTTCGAGGTTGTCGTCTTCTCGTTTTTGCATGGGCGGCAGGAGGCGTCCACGCGTCTTATGCAGGACTACAGAAGTTCGTGACTTTGCAATCTCGCTTTCGGCCTGCTGGAGGTTGTCTATTGCATGTGCAAGATGGGCTTCCGCTCGCAGGGATTCGTAAAGGGCCGACGTAAACCTCCGGCTTTTCCTGTTTAGCAATAGCGTTCTCTTCATTTGAGTTCCATTTGTTAAATACGAGCATTACATCTGAAGTCACAAGACTTTTCTTTTGCCACGTAGAGCGCCAATTAGTTTTATCCAACCGAGCAACGTTGATTCTCTTATAACAGCTCGTCCCCTAATCGAGCCGTCCTTTCGGTTCTCCAGGGCAAAGTAGCGTTCTCCTTTGTAGGTTGAGATGCGAAATCCTCCATGGGCAAAGGCATTTCTGATGAAATAAAAGAGGGCTTCAGTCTTACCCAGTCCGCTTTTTACCGTATGAACGGCAAATTTGAGTAGTAACCGTTCGCGGTACCAGCAGTCAGCAAATTCTGGTACCGCGAATCGGTTTTTTATGGTACTGACTACTCCTCCTTGCTCTCTTTCTGCTTCGCGAAGTACTCGCGCATGTTCGGGCCCTCGATATCCAAGTACC
>NZ_JAQECM010000052.1:13852-16314 GCF_027669965.1 Candidatus Collinsella stercoripullorum
AAGTACTCGCGCATGTTCGGGCCCTCGATATCCAAGTACCTACTCGCCGTGGCGATGCGGTTCAGAATCGAGTCGGCCATCAGCTCACCTTCGATGCGAAGGTACCACTCCTCGGGCTCCAGCTGCGAGGCTATGAGCGTCGCCCGTTTGCCCTCGCGCGCTTCCATGATCTCGAAGAGGTCGACGGCGTCTTGGGTGCTGATGGGCGTCGTCATGAAGTCATCGACGATCAGCAGCTTGATCGTCTTGAAGCGGTCCATCTTCTCGAAGTAGGAGCCGTCGGCATGCGCCCTGGCGCGGTTGAGCTCCATGAACATGTCCGCCATGCGCGTGTAGGTGACGCCGTGCAGGTTTCGGCAGGCCGAGTTCCCCAGCGCCTGGCACAGGTAGCTCTTCCCGCAGCCCGTCTTGGAGATTATGACGAGCACCTCGTTGTCCTCGACCCACTTGCAGCTGGCGTAGCGGGCGACGCGGTCGCGGCTGAGCTTCCGGTCGGGCAGGTAGACGATGTCCTCCACACAGGCGGCGGGCAGCTTGAAGCCGGCCTCGCGGTTGAGCTTGGCAATCTTGCGCTCCCTTCGCGCCGCTGCCTCGGTCTCCAGCAGCTCCGCCATCTTGTCCTCGAACGTCATGTCATCGTAGGCGGGGTCGTCGATCATCTCGCGAAGCTTGTCGCCCATCGCCCTGACCCTGAACTTCCTGAACAGGTCGAAGTGCTCCTCAGTTAGCATCGCGATTCTCCTTCCTACGGTAGGCATCCGCGCCGCGCAGACGCCCGGCATGCGCGGCACGATCCACAAGCTGCCCGTTGCTTGCAGCTGAAGGGGCGGCACTAGCCCTGGCGGCCTGTTTGCGCTCCGTATCGGCTTTGATGGAAAGAATCATGTTCTTCACACCTGTGTAGCTGGGAAGAGCACCCAAGGCGTTGACCTGCGCGCATGCAGCCTCGAGCAACTGCGGGGTATAGCGTTTTGACAGCCCCAGGATGTTGCGGCAAGGGACGAACGCCTGCTCCACCACCGTCCTGCTGTCAAGCACGCAGGTGATAGCAGCCTCGGTCTCGGGGCCAATCTTTGCAGCCCATGAAATGAAGCGGTCCCTAGACCACGGAGATCCAACATCGCGATGGTTTGGCGGCATGTGATCTTCAAAAGTCTCGTACTGGTTCTTCTTGCCGGTCATGCGCTTGTGCTCGCAGACGAGCTCGCCGTCGTCGTAGACGGCCACCTTGCTCGCGGTGACCTTGGCCTCGAGCGTGCGGCCGATCAGCGCGTAGGGCACCGAGTAGTGCATGTAGTCGATGGTAATGTGGTAGTCGGGAGAGACCACGGGATAGCACCACCTGCACATCTCGTAGCGCTCCGGCGGCAGCGGCAGGAGCTGTTCGGCTTCCTCGGCCTCGAACAGCTCCCCGCGCGACCCGTCCCTCGCCGAGAACGGGCGGCTGTTGAGCCATGCCACCCGCCCGGCGCAGAACTCGTTGAACTCCTCGAGCGTGTAGAAGCGCATCTCGGATGACGGCGCCACGATCCACTCCTCCACGAGGTTGACGGTCCCCTCGGCCGTGCTCTTGTCGCGCGGCCTGCGCACGCGGGCGGGGACGACGGCAGTGCCATAGTGTTCAGCAAAGCGTTCGTAATCCTTGTTGATGAGCGTCTCGTAGACCGAGCCCCTGTCAGTGGAGGTGGCGCAGTTGTCAGGAATCAGCATGCGCGGAACACCGCCGAACATCTCAAAAGCAGCCATGTGACCCTCAAGCCACGACTGCTGACGCATGTCCGTGAAGCCGCGAGCCCAAAACAGACCAGAAAAAGGCAATACCACGACGAGCACATACACCTTCGTCGTCTTGCCGGTAATCCTGTCCGTGAGCTTGGCAACATCACCTGCCCAGTCTATATAGGCCTTCTCGCCTGGGGTGTGTTTGAAATGCCGGGTCGCGCCTAGCTTGTCGGCCTCTGCCGAGAACTGCTCGCAGAAGCTCTGGTACGAGTACGCGAGCTTTTCGTGTGCGAGCGCAGCGGAGCAGTACTCCTGCCAGAATTGCTTGACGAGGAGCTTGTGGCACTTCTTCTTACGTTCGACGTAGAGCTTCATGTCCGGCTGCAGGTAAGCATCGTTTTTCTTACTGCCGCGGCTCTCCCTTGGGAAGAACGCGTCCTCGACCATAATCGGATCCATGCCAAGGATCGCCTCGTAGGTCAGGTTGTGCTCCTTGATCGCCTTAGCCGCCTCTGAGACGTCGCGTTTGCTGACGTGCAAGACGGCTGCAACCTCGCCTTGGCTGTTTCCTCCCCTCAGCAGCATCAGGAGGATCTTCTTCATCTTTGCCATAGGCATTCCTTTCCGTCTGGGGCGCCCCGGATTGGGCGCTTGCGACGGATTCTATGGCGGTACCGTAATTAGCTGATTTGCGGTACCAGAATTTGCTGACTCTCAGTACCAAGAGCGCTTACTACTCA
>NZ_JAQECM010000053.1:0-12663 GCF_027669965.1 Candidatus Collinsella stercoripullorum
CGCCCCGCCCGCCGCGCATGCGCGCCGTGGCCCGCCGCGACCCCGCCGGTCGGCTGTGCCGCGCCTCCGCCCGCCGGGCGCCCTTTTCTGCTTTCGACGCGTATTCGCGTCCGGCCCGTGCGAACTTCGCTACAATGGACCGGTTTCCGCTAAACGAGCACCGCCCGGCGCACGGCGCGGGCGAGGGTGCTATACCGACGAGGAGGATGCCGATATGCTGCCAGTCGACGAGCAGATGCGCATCATCGCCTCGGGTGCGGCCCAGATCGTGCCCGAAGCGGACCTGAGGAAGAAGCTCGAGCGGGGCGTGCCGCTCAACATCAAGCTGGGCGTGGACCCCACCAGTCCCGACCTGCACCTGGGCCATGCCGTCCCCCTGCGCAAGATGCGCCAGTTCCAGGACCTCGGCCACAAGGTGACCCTTATCATCGGCAACGGCACCGCCATGATCGGCGACCCGTCCGGCAAGAACACCACGCGCCCGCAGCTCTCGCAGGAGCAGGTCGAGGCCAACGCGGCGACCTACGTCTCCCAGGCCATGAAGATCCTCGACCCCGAGAAGACCACCATCGTCCACAACGGCGACTGGATCCTGTCGCTCGACCTCAAGGGCATGCTGGAGCTGTGCTCCAAGTTCACGGTCGCCCGCATCCTCGAGCGCGACGACTTCACCAAGCGCTACCAGAGCCAGACGCCGATCGCCCTGCACGAGTTCCTCTACCCCGTGATGCAGGCGTACGACTCCGTGAAGATCGGCTCCGACGTGGAGATGGGCGGCACCGACCAGCTGTTCAACCTGCTCGCCGGCCGCGAGCTCATGGAGAAGATGGGCATGGAGCCGCAGGTCGCGCTCACCATGCCGCTGCTCGAGGGCACCGACGGCGTGCGCAAGATGTCCAAGTCCTACGGCAACTACATCGGCCTGACCGACGAGCCGGCCGACATGTTCGGCAAGACGATGTCCATCCCGGACGAGATGATCGGGAAGTACTACCGCCTGGCGAGTTCCAAGACCCCCGACGAGGTCGACGCCATCGAAGCCGCGCTGGCCGACGGCTCCGCCGACCCCTACGAGCTCAAGCGCGCGCTCGGCCGCGACCTGTGCGACACCTACCACGGCGCCGGCGCGGGCGAGGAGGCCGAGGCGGCCTTCGACCGCGTGTTCAAGCAGTCCCAGCTCCCCGAGGACATCGCCGAGGTCCACGTCGACCTCGCCCCCAACGCCGACGGCCTCGTCTACCTGGCGGGCGTGCTGAAGGACGCGGGCCTGGCCCCCTCCGCCGGCGAGGCGCGCCGCCTGATCGACGGCGGCGGGGTCAAGATCGACCAGCAGCCGGTCGAGCCCAAGAGCTACAACGTCGACCCGGCGCTGCTGCACGCGGGCTGCGTGCTCCAGGTGGGCAAGCGCAAGTTCGCGCGCCTGGTCTGATCCAGGGCTCGGCGGGCCGCATCAGGGCCGCATGCGATCCACGGGCGTCGGCGCGAGCCGGCGCCCTTTTTTCTCGACGGGCCCGGGCCGCGTGAAGCGAGGGACCGCCCTGTCTGTCGCGTCCGCCGCGCGGGCTGCGGGCGCCCGTGCCGCGCGACACGGGGGATCGACCTATCCGTTGCGTCCACCGCGCGGGCTGTGCCCCTTCTTTTGCGACAGTCCCCGCCGCCGCGCGGGCTGCGCCCCTTCCAAAGCATGTCGCATCTGACACGAGGACCCCTTTTCAGGGCGCCCCGTGTCAGATGCGACATGCTTTTCGTTTCGGGCGCCATGGACGGTCTGCCCGGCCCCGGGCCCCGGGACGCCGGGGCCGTCGGGGCCCGGCGGGCGGCGTCCCCGATCCCGCGCCGATTGCGCGCCGCGCCGGTGGGTACAATGGGCCGGAAGCGAGTTGCCGCCCGCGGGGGCGGCGGAAAGGGGAGCGCCATGACGGTCGAGAGGCTTCGGGGTGCGATCGATGCCGCCGAGGGACGCGTCCCGGCGGATACGCTGTTCGTGAACGCGCGGATCGTGGACGTCTACGGGCACCGCGTCGCGCCGGGGCGCGTGGCGGTGCGCGACGGGGTGATCGTCGGCGTGTGCTACGATGGCCGCGACGACGACGTCTCCTACGAGGCGGACCGGGTCGTCGACCTCGAGGGGCGCTACCTCGCCCCCGGCCTGATCGACGGGCACCTGCATATCGAGAGCTCCAACGTCCGACCGGCGGAGTACGCGCGCATGGCGCTCGCCCGCGGCACCACCACCGCGGTCGCCGACAGCCATGAGATCTGCAACGTCTGCGGCCTCGACGGCCTCTCGTTCATGATGGCCGACGCCCGCCGCGCCCCGCTCGACATCAAGTTCATGATGCCGTCCTGCGTCCCGGCGCTGCCCGACGAGCAGGCGGGCGCCAGCATCACCGCCGCCGACATGGAGGCGTTCATCGCCGAGCGCCCCGGCGAGGTCTTCGGCCTCGGCGAGATGATGAACATGCCGGGCGTCACCGGCGCGGACCCGGAGACCTGCGCGCGCATCGCCGCCGCCGCGGGGACCGTGACGGGGCTCACCGACGGCCATGCGCCGCTCGTCTCCGGCCGCGACCTCAACGCCTACACCGTCGCGGGCATCATCGCCGACCACGAGTGCACCGAGGTCGACGAGGCGCTCGACAAGCTCTCCCGCGGCATGTACATCATGCTGCGCGAGGGGACCTGCAGCCACGACCTGGCCCAGCTCGCCCCGCTCGTGCTCGAGGACCCCGCACGCGCGCGCCGCTGCTGCTTCGCCACCGACGACCGCGCCCCCTCCGACGCCCTCGCCCAGGGCATGATCGACAACGCCTGCCGCATGGCGGTCGAGGCGGGCATCGACCCGGTGACGGCCGTCTCCATGGCGACGCTGTCCACGGCGGAGTGCTTCGGGCTCGACCACGGCCCCGCCTGCCCCCGCGAGCGCCGCGGCGCGGTGGCCCCGGGCAAGCGCGCCGACCTGCTCGTCCTGGACGACCTGTCCTTCGCCGAGCCCCCTGCCGCCGTCTACGCGGCGGGCGCGCTCGTGGCCGAGCACGGGCGCTTCGTGGGCGAGATCGCCCCGGCGGACGACGAGGTCGCCCGCCTCGCCGACGAGCTGCGCGGCTCGGTGCACCTGCCCGGGCTCTCGCTCGACGTGTTCTCCTACCCGTTCCGCCCGGGCGAGGCGGTCATCGACGTCATCCCGGGCAACGCCGTGACCGGGGTCGCGCATCCCGAGTCGGCCGACGGCCTGCGCCGCATCGCGCTCATCGAGCGCCACGGGCGCGGCGTCGCCGCGCAGAAGGCCGGCGCGGACGGCGACGGGCCCGCGGGCCTGGGCCTCGTGGGCAGGCATATCGGGCGCGGATGGGTGCGCGGCTACACGATCGAGGGCGGGGCCATCGCCTCGACGATCGGCCACGACTCGCACAACGTCTGCGTGGTCGGAGACAACCCGGAGGACATGCTCGTCGCCGTGGGCAACGTGCATCAGGGCGGCCACGTCCTCGTCCGCGACGGCGAGGTCGTCGCCCGCGTGGACCTGCCGCTCGGCGGCCTCATGAGCGAGGGGGACGCCGAGGAGGTCGCCCGCGAGCACGAGCGGTTCGTGGCCGAGGCGCGCGCCATGGGGATCGAGCCGCCGCTCGACCCCATCATGGGCGTGATCTTCCTGCCGCTGCCCGTGATCCCGACGCTGCGCATCCGCCCCGAGGGGATGTTCGACGTGACGACGTTCACCTACGCCGGATAGCGCGGTCGGGGCCTTCGAGGTCGAGGACCCCGACCGCGCACCTCGACCATCGGGCCCCTGGCGCAGGCGGGCTCACCGCCCGATGTCAGGAGTCGGTAAGGAGCCGCCGCCTTCCGCCCGCGCCGTGCATGACCTGCCCGCACCGGGGGTATGTGAGGAAGCGGGGGGGGGGGGGGGGGGGCGGGGCCCCCGCCAACGACTGGAAGGGGAACACGGACCTCATGATCAAACTCATCGCATCCGATATGGACGGGACGCTGCTCGACGAGAACAGCTGCGTCCCTCCCGAGACCTTCGACCTGATCCGCGCCCTGCGCGAGCGGGGCGTGCGCTTCGCCGCCTCCTCGGGCCGCCGCTACGACCGTCTCTGCGAGTTCTTCGGGCCCGTGCGCGACGAGATGGACTTCGTGGCGTCCAACGGCGCCCAGGTCTACGCCGAGGGGCGCATGATCGACCGCGAGGTGTACTCCCACCTCGCCATCAAGCGCCTCGCGCGGACCGTCGGCATGTTCGACAACCTGCATCTGGCGCTGTTCGACCGGACGAAGTCCTTCCTGCTGGACGACGAGGACAAGTTCGTGCGCGAGGTGGACAAGGACCTTCCCAACGCCGAGCGCATCTGGGAGCTGCCGAGCGCGGAGACGAGCATCATCAAGGCGAGCATCTACTGCGAGGGCGGCGCCGTCATGGATTACGCCTACGCGCTCTCGCGCGAGCTGGGCGACGAGTTCGTGTTCGCGCCCTCCGGCAGCGCATGGGTCGACGCCATGCAGCGCGGCGTCACCAAGGCGTCGGGCATCCGGCAGCTCATGGACCACTACGGTATCGAGCGCGAGGAGGTCATGGCCTTCGGCGACTCGATAAACGACTACGAGATCATCCGGTTCGTCGGGACCGGTTGCGCGATGTCCAACGCGCGCCCCGCCCTGCGCGCCGTCGCGGACCGCGTGATCGGATGCAACCGCGACCAGGCGGTCCAGGAGGAGCTGCGCCGCGTGCTGGAGGAATCGGAGTAGAGGGGGCGCCGGTCGATCTGCTCCGCGCCGGGGCCGTCCCTCCTCCGCATGGGTGAGGACGGCCCCGTCCCCAACGGACCCCACTGCCCAGCGGACCCCCTCTGGGCAAAAACGACCCCGTCCCGAAAGGTCCCACCATCAGGTGGCAGGTGGGCAAAAACGACCCCGTCCCAAAAGGTCCCGAAAGGCAGCGGGCGCTATCGGGCCTGCGCGGACCCGGCGCCGAGCAGCTCCATGATGGCGCGGGCCACGCCGTCCTCGTCGTTGCCCGCCGTCTGCCGGTCGGCATGGGCGAGCACCTCGGGCTCGGCGTTGGCGACCGCGATGCCCGTGCCCGCGGTCTCGAGCATCTCGATGTCGTTGAAGTTGTCGCCGAAGGCGACGGCCTCCGCGGGGTCGATGCCGAGGTGCCCGCACAGCCAGGCCAGCGACGCGCCCTTCGAGGCGCTCTCGTCCATGACCTCGATGTTTTTCGGATGCGAGCTGGTCACGGCGATGCCGGGCACGTCGGCCAGCGCGCGCAGGATCTCCTCGCGGTCCCGGCGGTCGCGCCAGTACATGGCGAGCCGCTCGAGGGTGCCCACGGAGGCGATGGTCTGTTCGGGCTCGGCGTCGACGGGCGTGCGGTTGCCCCGCATGGAGGCGAGGGTCCCGGGCTCGGAGACGAACTCCGCCATGCGATCGTAGAGGTCGCGGCGCAGGTAGCTGTGGCCGTCCGCGAAGACGTCGAAGGTGACGTCGTGCTCGCGCGCGATCTTCCAGACGGCCAGGGCGCTCTCGCGCGCGAGCGGGACGGTGCGCAGGGTCCGCGCCGCGTCGGGCGAGGGGTCGTCCGGGTCGAGCTCGACGACCGAGGCTCCGTTCGAGGTCACGGCGAAGCGGACGGCGGGATGGGCGAGCAGCTGCGGCGGCACGCCGGTGAGCGCGCGCCCCGTGCAAGGCACGAACCCGATGCCGAGCTCCGCGAGCGCGTCGAGCGCGGCCGTGCTCGCCGGGCTCACGTCCTTATCGGAGGTGAGGAAGGTGCCGTCCATGTCGGAGAAGACGATCATGCGGTTCCTTTCGGGGTGTGCGGTGCCGCGGTCCGCCGTCGCGGCGCGCGCTGCGGCCTGCGGTGCGACGGCGTCCGCGCGACGCGGTGATGGGGATGGGCGCCGGGCGCGCGGTGCCGGGGGGCGCTTCGATGCGCGTCCCGCGGGCTGCGGCGGCTGCGGTGCGCGATGCCTGCGCCCGGAAGCTGCGCCGCGCGTCCCGCGGGCAGCGGTGCTAGAGGCGGTACATGAAGTTGAAGACGTCCTCGCGCTGGACGGTGACGGTCACGCCGGACAGCTCGCCCGCCTCGGCGAGGGCCTCCTGGAGCTCATGGAAGTCGAGCTTCGCGGCGGAGACGTCGGCGAGCATCGTCATGGTGAAGATGTCGTCCAGGATGGACTGGGTGATGTCGCGGATGTCGACGTTGGCGTCGCCGAGCACGCGGGTGACGCCGGCGACGATGCCGGGGCGGTTCTTGCCCAGCACGGTGATGACGATGCGGTTGGATGCGGTCTCGGCCATGGGGGACCCTTCTCTTCTTCGGTGTGTAGGCGACCCCCATTGTACCGATTGGCGGCGGCGCATGGGCGTCTGGCCGTCAAAGTGCATGGGGGATCGCATCCGATCGGGCCCATGGCGAGGCGGCGCAGGGCGACCCGTCGGCCCCGCCCATGCCCCGGGGACGCCCAGCCGCATCCCGGCAAGGCCCAGGCATGCCCCGGGAACGCCCACCCATGCCCCGATAACGTCCACTCGTACCCCCATAAGGCCAACCCATGCCCCGGGGACGCCCGATTTGCTCCGAACCGGGCGAGCGGGGCGTTCCCGGGGCACGGGTACCCGTTCCCGGGGTTCGGCCGCTGCCCCAGGGGCATCACCTTTCCACGGCGGGCGCCGGGATGCGGGCGACGAGCTGCGGGCGACGGGCGTCGGGCCGAGGGCGCCGGGATGCGGGCGACGGGCTGCGGCGCCGGGCTGCGGGCGGCGGGCTGCGTGCTCGGGTGGGCCGCGGGTTCGAGGCCTGCGGCGATTATGGGGACGCGGGGCGTCTCGCCCGGCTCACGCCGTCATCGCGGGGAGGGATGGTGCTTTTGTGGCCTCGGTCCGGCTGTGCTATTCTAGGCAGGCTGTCTTGTCTTGGTCGGAAACCAAGACACCCCTTACGTCCTGATTGGTAACCAGGACTGCGAAGAAGAGGAGCCCTGCCATGAAGTCCGGAATCCATCCCGACTACGTCGAGTGCACGGTGCGCTGCAGCTGCGGCAACACCTTCAAGACCCGCTCGACCAAGCCCGAGATCTTCGTCGAGCTGTGCAACGAGTGCCACCCGTTCTACACCGGCCAGCAGAAGTTCGTCGACACCGGTGGACGCGTCCAGCGCTTCGCCGACAAGTTCGGCGGTGCCGCCCAGGCCGCTCTCGAGCGCGAGGCCGCCAAGAAGGCCGAGCGCGCCAAGAAGGCCGAGGAGGAGGCCGCCAAGCGCGCCGCCGAGCGCGAGGCCAAGGCCGCTGCTAAGGCCAAGCGTGCCGCCGAGTTCGAGAAGAAGGCCGCTGCCGAGGCCGCCAAGAAGGCCGCCGAGGAGGCCGCTGCCCCCGCGGAGGAGACCGTGGAGCAGCCTGCCGCCGAGGCCGAGGCCACCGAGGCCGCTACCGAGTAACCCGGTTTCGCATCGATGCGGGTACGGGACCCTGCCTTCGGGCGGGGTCCCGTTTTTCTTTGCCGACCGGAGCCGCCCGGATCGCCGCGCCGCCGTTTCGACGGCTCGGCGCCGTGCCACGTCGCCGGAGACGATGCCGGGTATCGCCATCCGAACCGCGGCGCGCCCGCGTCCGAGCTCGGGGGCCGCCCGTGTCGGCGCCGTCCGGACCGCGCCGCCCTTATCTCGGTGAGCGCTCCTTCGCGCTCATCCGGTCCACGTCGATGCGGAAGACGGCGACGCGCTCGAGCCCCTCGCGCGTGAACGACGCCGGAGCCCCGGGCGCGGCGCGGGCCATGATGAGCTCGAGGGCCCGGACGCGCTCGCCGGCGTCGGCCACCTCGTGCACCGTGCCCGATCCCATGATGCTCGCGTAGGAGCGCGAGTACGCGCAGGAGTAGTCCCCCTCGATGGTCCCGCGGTCGATGTCGAGCTCGACCGCCACGCGCGCCCCGGCGGCGCGGAAGGCCTCCGCCTTGCGACCCGCGCGGGCCGAGTGCAGGTAGAAGCGGGGGAGAGGCGCCCCGTCCTCCCAGTCCACCCCGAAGTTCACCGGCACGACGAACACGCCCTCCGCGTCCTGCGCCCCGATGCGCAGCACCTGGCACGCATCTATGATCGCGCGGATACGCGCGCGGTCGGTCACCGCGCGCCTGCCGAGCCTCATCTCCCTCATGGGTGCCCCTTTCCCTTGGTCCAGACGCCCTTATTCTAGGGCTTCCCATCCGACGCCGCTCCCTCCGCAGAGCCGCGAGCCGCCGACCCTGCCGCCCCCTGTCGGCGCCCTCCGCCGACGGGCTGCGGGGCCTCCCCGTCCGCGGGAGGGCTACGGGACCGGATTCCTCCGGAAGTCTTGGGTTGTGGCTCCCGGACTGCGGAGGGCTGTGCGCTCTCGTCGCCTCCGCGCCCCGGTCCGTCAACGTGGTTTCCCTGTGACTGCACGCGGCGTGCACACGTACTGTTCTTTGAATGGCTAAAGTGAACTCGTCTGTGTCGCACGCCCCGCGTGCACGTCATGCGAGAAGGAAACCACATGGGATTCATGTCGAAGCTGCTCTCGATCGGAGCGGATAAGGACCTCAAGCGCTACGAGAAGACGGTCGCCAAGATCAACGACCTCGAGCCGACCTACCAGAAGATGGACGACGGCGAGCTCGCCCATCAGACCGAGGTGTTCCGAGAGCGCTTCGCCGCGGGCGAGAGCCTGGACGCCATGCTGCCCGAGGCCTTCGCCGTCGTGCGCGAGGCGTCCCGCCGCACCACGGGCCTGCGCCATTTCGACGTGCAGCTCATCGGCGGCATGGCGCTCCATGACGGCCATATCGCCGAGATGAAGACCGGCGAGGGCAAGACCCTCGTGTCCACGCTCGCCGGCTACCTGAACGCCATCGCCGGCCGCGGCGTGCACATCGTCACCGTCAACGACTACCTCGCCAAGCGCGACTCCGAGTGGATGGGCCAGATCTACCGGTTCCTCGGCATGTCGGTGGGCCTGCTCCAGAACGGCATGCCGCTCGACGCCAAGCGGCCCGCGTACGCCGCCGACGTCACCTACGGCACCAACTCCGAGTTCGGCTTCGACTACCTGCGCGACAACATGGTGATCCGCCCGCAGCAGCGCGTGCAGCGCGGCCATGCCTTCGCCATCGTCGACGAGGTCGACTCCATCCTGATCGACGAGGCGCGCACGCCGCTGATCATCTCCGGCGCGGGCACCAAGTCGGCGAGCACCTACAAGGACTTCGCCCGGGCGGTGCGCGGCCTCACCCGCGGCGAGGAGCCGCAGTTCGACATGATGAACGTCGGCGCGGAGCAGCCCGAGCCGACCGGCGACTTCGTCATGGACGAGGCCAAGCACACCATCGCCGCCACCGAGCAGGGCCTGCGCAAGATCGAGCAGCGCCTCGGGATCGATGACATCTACGCCGACCTCTCCGGCCAGCTCGTCAACCATCTCCAGCAGGCGCTCAAGGCGCAGTACATGTTCCATCGCGACAAGCAGTACGTGGTCACCGGCGGCGAGGTCAAGATCGTCGACGAGTTCACGGGCCGCATCATGGAGGGCCGGCGCTACTCCGAGGGCCTGCACCAGGCCATCGAGGCAAAAGAGGGCGTGCTCGTGCGCGAGGAGAACCAGACGCTCGCCACCATCACCCTGCAGAACTACTTCCGCCTCTACGACAAGCTCTCCGGCATGACCGGTACGGCGCTCACCGAGGACGCCGAGTTCCGCGAGATCTACGACCTCGCCGTCCAGGTGATCCCGCCCAACCGCCCGGTCATCCGCAAGGACAACGACGACCTCGTCTACCGCACCGTCGACGCCAAGTTCAACGCCGTGGCCGCCGACGTCGAGCAGCGCCACGCCGCGGGCCAGCCGGTCCTGGTCGGCACCGTCTCCATCGAGAGCTCCGAGCGCCTCTCCCGCCTGCTCAACAAGCGCGGCATCCCGCACGAGGTCCTGAACGCCAAGTACCACGAGCGCGAGGCGCACATCGTGGCGCAGGCCGGGCGCTTCGGGGCGGTCACCATCGCCACGAACATGGCCGGCCGCGGTACGGACATCCTGCTGGGTGGCAACGCCGACGAGATGGCGCAGGAGGACGTGCTCGCCCTGGACTTCGGCATCGACCACCCCGTGCTCGAGCGCATCCTGGCCGCCGGCGACCCGGCGCGCCTCACGCCCGAGGCCCTCGCCGCTCAGGGCATCGAGGTCGACGCCGAGACCCTTGCCCGCATCTCCGCCGAGCTCGACGCCGCCCGCGCCCGCGCCCGCGAGATCTGCTCCTCCGAGCGCGAGCGCGTGCTCGAGGCCGGCGGCCTGGCCGTCATCGGCACCGAGCGCCATGAGTCCCGCCGCATCGACAACCAGCTGCGCGGCCGCTCCGGCCGCCAGGGGGACCCCGGCGAGACCCAGTTCTACCTCTCGCTCGAGGACGACCTGATGCGCCTGTTCGGCGGCGACCGCATGGACAAGGTCGGCGCCATGATGCAACGCTACGACATGCCCGACGACATGCCCATCCAGAACAAGATCATCTCCAAGGCCGTCGAGGGCGCCCAGCGCAAGGTCGAGAACATCAACTTCTCCATGCGCAAGAACGTCCTCGAGTACGACGACGTCATGAACAAGCAGCGCCAGGTCATCTACGCCGAGCGCAACAAGATCCTGGACGGCAAGGACCTCGCCGGCCATATCACCGACGTCATGGACGACACGGTCTCCCGCTGCGTCCAGGAGTTCTGCACCCCCGATTCGCACGACGGCGAGCGCGACCTCGAGGGCCTGCACAAGTGGCTCGTGGAGCTCACCGGGCACCAGGACGCCCCGCGCCTGGCCGACGAGTCCTACGACGAGCTCAAGCGCGACGCGCTGGCCTACGTCGAGGAGTGCTACGAGCAGAAGTCCGAGCGCCTGGGCGAGCGTCTCATGCGCGACCTCAACACGCAGGTCATGCTGCGCGTCATCGACACGCGCTGGATGAACTACCTGCAGGAGATGGACTACCTCAAGCAGGGCATCGGGCTGCGCGGCTTCGGCCAGCGCGACCCGCTCGTCGAGTACAAGTCCGAGGCCTACGCCGCCTTCCAGACGCTCGTCGACACCATGTACGAGGACTACCTGCGCACCGTCCTGCGCATCGAGGTGCGCCGCTCCGCGCCCGAGCCGCCCGCCGAGCAGAGCCCGGCGCTGGCGCACGCCACCTACTCCGGCCCGGCCGACCCCGACGGCGGCAGCTCCGCGCTGCGCGACCAGGCGGCCGCTCAGGCCGCGGACGCCGCCGGCCGCGCGCCGCAGGGCACCTCGGGCGCCGCGGGCTCCACGGTGCGCACCTACCGCAAGGACGAGAGCGGCGACCCCTACGCCAACGTGGGCCGCAACGACCCGTGCCCCTGCGGCAGCGGCAAGAAGTTCAAGAACTGCCACGGCAGGAACCGATGATGGCCGAGCTCACCCCCGTGACCCCGGAGGCGCTCGACGCGCTCGCCCTCAGGCTGACCGAGGTCGAATCCTACCTGCACCTCGACGAGAAGCGCGAGCGCGTGGCGGAGCTCGAGCACCGCGTCGCCGCCCCCGGCTTCTGGGACGACGCCGACGCGGCCCGGTCCGTCATGGCTGAGCTCTCCCGCGACCGCGACGACATCGCCGCGGTCGAGCGCGCCCGCGAGGGCCTGGGCGACGCCCGGACCGCGCTCGAGCTCGCCGCAGAGATGGACGGTGACGAGGAGCTGCTCGCCGAGGCGTCCGCCACGGTCGAGGCCCTCACGCGCTCCATCGACGAGATGGAGCTCTCGAGCTGGTTCACCGGCGAGTTCGACCACGGGGACGCCATCGTCACCATCAAGCCCGGGCAGGGCGGCCTGGAGGCTCAGGACTGGACCTTCATGCTGTTCAAGATGTACATGCGCTACTGCGCCCGCCGGGGGTGGAAGGTCACGGTGAACGACTGCCCCGCGGCGGAGGTCATCGGCATCGACCGCGCCACGTTCACCGTCGAGGGCAAGGACGCCTTCGGGATGCTGCGCGCCGAGGCCGGCGTCCACCGGCTCGTCCGCATCTCGCCCACCGACGCCAAGAAGCGCCGCCAGACGACCTTCGCCGGCGTCGAGGTGATCCCCGTGCTCCCCGACGACATCGACATCGAGGTCGCGCCGGACGACATCCGCGTGGACGTCTACCACGCGAGCGGCCCGGGCGGCCAGGGCGTCAACACCACCGACTCGGCCGTCCGCGTGACGCACCTGCCGACGGGCATCGTCGTCACTTGCCAGAACGAGCGCAGCCAGATCCAGAACAAGGCGGCGTGCATGCAGATCCTGAAGGCGCGCCTGTACGAGCTCGAGCTCCAGAAGCGCGCCGAGACGCTCGACGAGATCCGCGGGCCCAAGACCGATATCGGCTTCGGCAACCAGATCCGCAGCTACGTGCTGTACCCCTATCAGATGGTGAAGGACCTGAGGACCGGCGTGGAGACCGGCAACGTGGACGCGGTGCTCGAGGAGGGCGACCTGGATCCGTTCGTCATCGGCTACCACCGCTGGGCCACGGGCAACGCGGACGGCGCGGCCGAGTAGGACCGGCGCGTCCGGCGGGGGAGCGGGCGGGGCGCCGCGCGGGCATGGGGTCCGCCCGGCGCCCCGCCCGCGCCCTATGGTCCCGTCGGCGCCCGGGGGCGGCGGGGGGG